>CAYXEY010000112.1:0-11130 GCA_964464105.1 uncultured Planctomycetaceae bacterium | reverse complement strand
CCGCCAGAAGCGTTCTTGCAACCTTCGACATGCGGATGCCCTCCCACCGCGATTCAATTAGGTGGATCGCCGTCACGACTGACCGCCCATTCTAATCGCCGAATGTCTTAGTTTGAAATGTGCCCACCACAACCGCCGCCGGAGAATACCGGCGTTTCTGCATAAAGAAACGACGGAAGGAGCGTAAAAAAAGATACGCCCCGGGGTGACCGGGGCGTCCGCTCCCGGTGTCTGGGCGTACCGGGGGCGGAAGTGGAAAGAGGCCGAGCTCGGCTCAGTCTTTATGAATCAATGTCGTATCGCCGTGCTCCGCAGGCATGAAACCGTCGGCTCGCTGCTTCCGTCGGTCGAAGCGGATCATCCGGGCCGTTTGCTCCTGTCGGTCGGCCCGACGATGGAAACATAGACTACAACAACGTGTCCGTCCAAAAAAATCCCGGAAAATTCACCCGCAGCGAAATTGCATGCCGGGATGGAGCCGATCGGCGATTCCTGCCGATTGAATGAAGTACTCTGCGCGGCAAACCAGCGCGGTACGCCGCGACTTGATTCTCGGACGGACCGGCGCGATGCTACCTGCCACGCGCGATCCCGCTTCGCGGGCATCGAATCAAGCACGGAGGCTTCAGCGTTGGCTACGACGCAGGTTCATTCAAACACAATACGACTCCTGAAACCCGAAACCGCTCGAAAGCTCGACATCACGGTTCTGGCCGGCGGCCCCGGCGGCGAGCGCGAGGTCAGCCTGCAGAGCGGCGCATGCGTCTCCGCCGCGCTGGAGACCCTCGGCCATCGGGTGCACCGCGAGGACATCGGCCCGCAGAGCCTCGCCGGACTGGCTCGACAGGTCGATTGCGTCTTCGTCGCCCTGCACGGCACCTTCGGTGAAGACGGCCAGGTTCAGGCCATTCTCGAGCGACGCGGCCTGGCCTACACCGGCTCCGGACCGGACGCCTGTGCGCTGGTCATGAACAAGGCCATGGCGAAGGAAAAGCTTGCGGCTGCCGGACTGCCCACGGCGCGTTGGGCCATTGCGACGTTTGACACCGTGCGCGAAGCCATGGCCTGCTGGGAGCTGCCGGTTGTGGTGAAGCCGATCAAGGAAGGCAGCAGCCTCGGGATTCACATCGTCCGCGACGTCGCGCAATTTCGGCCTGCCATCAACGACCTGCTCGATCGATATGGAAGCTGCATGGTCGAGGAATTTATCCCCGGAAAGGAAGTCACCGTCGCGGTGCTCGGCGATCAGGCGCTGGACCCGATTGAGATTCGCACCCGTCGCGAGTTCTACGACTATCAGGCCAAATATGTCGATAACGACACGGAGTACGACTTCAACATTGACCTGCCGACGGACCTCCTGCAGCACGTGCGCCGCATGAGCCTGGAGGCGCATCAAGTGTGCGGTTGCCGGGACTTTTCGCGCGTGGACTGGCGGATCGATCCAGCGACCCTCAAGCCGTACATCCTCGAGATCAATGTGATTCCCGGCATGACCTCGCATTCATTGATGCCCAAGGCGGCCCTGCGTGCGGGACTCGACATGCCGATGCTGTGTCAGTGGCTGGTCAACGCGGCCCTCAAGCGGTCGTAATCTCAGACGGCGATTCCTTCAACAAAGGGGCAGATTTCTCGTGGGCAAGAAACGCGGCAAGCGAAACGACGGATACTGGAGCGCCTTGACCGCCAGATTGGCCGCGAGCAACATAGATTTTCGTCGTCATATCATCCGCGCCGTGCTGGTCATCGTCGGCGCGTTCGGACTGGCCGGCGGATTCGTGTGGGGCTTTGGCCGCCTCGAATCACAGGTGCATGCCAATCCCGCCTATGACCGCCCGCTCACCCTCGATTTTGATGGCACCCTGCCCGACTGGCTTAAGGCCGATTACAACGCGCCGATCCTGGCTCGCATCGTTCGCCAGGCGGGCCTGCGCGATACCGATCACTTGCTTGACCCCACGCTGGTCGAACGCATCGGACGCAATCTGTCAGACCCCAATTTCGGGTGGATCGAAGCCGTGGACCGCGTCGCCGTGCAACCCGACGGACGCGTGACCGTGCATTGCCGCTTCCGCAAACCCCGCGCCTGCGTTCGGCATGGCAACTTCGCTTACCTCATCGATGAGCATTGCATCCGGCTGCCCGATCGCTACGACCCGGCCGACTGCCAGCGCACCGGCATGCTGCTGATCTCCGGCGTTCGCCAGCCGCCGCCGGCCGTGGGCAAGGTGTGGCCCGGTGAGGATCTGGCCGCGGGTTTAAGGCTCGCCGCCCTGCTGGAGACCCGGCCCTACTGGGATCAGATCGCCCAGATCAGCGTGCGAAATTTTGACGGACGTCGTGATTCGCGCCGACCGCACTTCGAACTGGCCACGAACAATGGCGGATCGCGCATCCTTTGGGGCCGCGCCCCGGGCGATGAAAACAAGATGGAAATCACGGCCGCCCAGAAGCTCGCCCTGCTTGATTCGCTCCACCGGCAATTCGGCCGAATCGACATGAACCGCGAATATGTCGATGTACGCAACTGGACCGACCGGGTGCAAATGCCTGCCGAGAACCGGCCCGCACCCCCGCGAGGCACGATTCGCAGCTGATCCGGCAGGGATGCCGCGAATGCGGATACAACTTGGCGCATTTGCGAAAGGCCCTTTTCGGCGCTACGTTTTACCCATCGGGCGGACATTCGACGTGATTGCGACCGCCCCATCTGCGATGTGACCCCACCATGGCTCAATCCGACGCCTCAGTCTGGCTCGACAAGTTTCAGGAATTCGTGCATTACTGCCTGCCGGCGATCCAGCTCTCGCCGACTGTCACGGTCAGCAGCCTCGTGGCCCTTGGTATCGGGTTGGCTTTGGCGTTTCGCAGCAACAAGCTGCTTCGCCCGCTGATCACGGCCGTGGGCGTGGTCGTCGGAATCTGGATCGGCATCCAGCTGGCCACGTTCGTGGGCACCCCGCCCCCCATCACCGCGGCCATTGGCGCGGTCGTGCTGGCGGCGGTCGCCTTCAAGACCTATCGCATCTGGCTGGTCATGGGCTCGATCGTCACGCTCTTCTTCATCGCCACGACCTACCAGTTGGGCCAGGGCGACCTGACGCGTTATCTGCCTGCACCAGCGAAGAATTACATCGAAAAAGTCGAGCTGCCCACCGCCGACGAGCAGCACAAAAATCTACACACCGAAAAATGGGCCCATCTCGAGAACGTCGGACAGCGCGTCGGCGACGAGCTGCGCAACCTCGGTCCACGCGGCTGGCTGCTGCCGGCCCTCGCGGGCGCGGTCGGGGCAATCCTGGCGTGGAAAGCGCTCAATCTTTTTGCGATTGCGTGGGTGGGTCTTCTGGGTTCGCTCACCGCCGTTCTCGGCGGGGCCACTTTTGTTTCGGCCTACTGGCCCGAAACGCGGACCTCGCTCACCGCGAATCCGCATATTTTGGCGGGCGTCATGATCGGACTCTGGCTGCTTGGTCTGATATACCAGGCCAAGGAGGCCCGCTTGCCAAAAATTAAGTCCGCTCCCCCGAAAGTCGAGCCAGCCAAATCGTAGAGTTAACCTGACTTCCCGGCCCGGTGCGATCGGGAATGCTTCTCCAGTTCTCCAGGTGGCAGCCTGCTTGGGAAGGGAAGCTGTCATGACTCAGACGATGCTTCAATTCGGGGCGAGTTTCGGAACAGACGCGAGTGTGTTTTTCATCATGGCGGGCCTGGTCTACGGCTTGCTGGGTTGGCGGCTCGTGCGTTTCCTTGCCGTGATCGATGCCGTGGTGGTCGGTGTTCTCGGCGCGGTCATGCTGAACAAGTCGCACTCCTTCGGCGAATATGAAAGCGCCGCGAAGGGGCTGGGCTATGTGCTCGTGCTCGGCCTCCCGTTTCTCGCGTGGCGGCTGCCCCGCTGGGCAGTTGTGACGATGGGCGGCGGCGTTGGCTTCCTGGTCGTACAGATGCTGCTCGGCGAGAGCAACATGCCCGAGATGTCCCGCTTCATGCTCGGCATCGTCGGCGCCGGCTTTGCAATGGGCATGCACCTCACCCTGCATCGCCACTCGGCGGTCGTCGTCACCGGTGTGCACGGCGGATGGCTGGTTGTGGCCGGATTGGTTCTCGCAGCGGCCTCCGGCGGTGGCCTGGGCGCGAACCTGATGTCACTGCTGACTCAGAACTACGGCATCTCGGTGATCACCGTGGCCGTGTTCTCGGCGATCATGATCGCGATCCAGTGGAGCGATCTCGAGAAGGCCCCCGATCCGGTGTGATTGGTCAAGATTCAGAGTCCACCACGCAAGTGGTGGGCCGGAGCAGAACAGATACGATGCCATGTGAACCCCGCACTTGCGTGCGGGGTTCTGTTTTTTGGGGGCTCAATGCCCGCCGCCGTGCGAGAGCTCCTTCACGATATCGCCCACGAAGCCCTTGGCGTCGCCGAAGAGCATCATGGTTCGCGGCAGGTAGTACAGCTCGTTGTCGATGCCCGCGAAGCCGGGGTTCATGCTTCGCTTGACCACCATCACGTTTCGCGCCTTGTCGACATCGATGATGGGCATGCCGAAAATCGGGCTGCTCTTGTCCGTCCGCGCGGCCGGGTTGGTCACGTCGTTGGCGCCGATGATGAGCGCGACATCGGTCTGCGGCATCTCAGGGTTGATCTCGTCCATCTCGATCAGCTTGTCATAGGGAATGTCCGCCTCGGCCAGAAGCACGTTCATGTGTCCGGGCATGCGGCCTGCGACGGGGTGGATGGCGAACTTCACATCGACGCCGCGCTTGGTGAGCGTGTCGTACAACTCGCGCACCTTGTGCTGCGCCTGAGCGACCGCCATGCCGTAACCCGGCACGACGACCACGCTGCCGGCGGCATCGAGAATGCTCGCGGCTTCTTCCGGCGTCGCGCTGCGATACGGCTTCTGCTCTCCGGACGCGGCCGCGGTCTGCACCTGGCCGAATGCGCCAAAGAGCACGTTCATGAAGCTGCGATTCATGGCCCGGCACATGATGATCGAGAGGATCAAACCCGAACTGCCATCCAGCGCGCCGGCCACGATGAGCAGCGGATTCTCAAGAACGAAACCCATCGCGACAGCGGAAAGACCCGCATAGGAATTCAAAATCGAGATGACCGTCGGCATGTCCGCGCCGCCGATCGGCAGGATGAGCATGACGCCGAAGGCCAGCGAGGCCAGGAGCAGCACCACGAACATCGCGGTGGAAAGGCCGTCGTTGGTTCCGCGAATGGCGAGCACGACCGCCAGCACAACCAGCAACCCAATCGTTCCGTAATTGATGATCTTCTGATTGGGATAGGTGACCGGCCGCGTGGGCACCCACTTCTCCATCAGCTTGAGCGCGGCCATGACCGAGCCGGTGAGGGTGACGCCGCCCAGCAGCACTTCCAGGGCGATCGCCGTCATGGTGAAGCCGGTCAGTTGCTCCTTCGAAAGGAGGAAGAACTTGGCCGCGCCCACGCATGTTGCGGCGAGCGCACCAAAGGCATGCGACAGCGCGGTTCGCTGCGGCACGGCTGTTAGGGCAACCATCGCAAGTGGAATACCGAGTCCGGTACCGAGGATGGCCGGGATGATGATCGGCCAGTAGTGCTGCACGTCCTTCAGCATCAGGGTGCCGATGATCGACGCGGCCATGGCAACCACGCCGGCGATGACGCCGCGGCGAGCCGTGGCGGGCGCATTCATCCACTTGAGCGACTGGACGAAGAGGCCCGAGGCGATGAGATAGACGGAGTAGATCAGGAATGTCATGACTTGGGCGCCTCGCGCTTCTTGAACATCTTGAGCATGCGGTCGGTGATGAGGAAGCCGCTGACGATGTTGGTCATGGCCGCGAACAGGGCGATGCCGCCGAGCCACATACCCAGCGTGCCCTGGTTGCGATACGTCGCCGAGCCGGCGACCACGATTGCGCCGACGATGGAGATGGCGCTGATCGCATTGGTCAGCGACATCAACGGCGTGTGCAGCAGCGGCGAGACCTTGCGGATCACGTCCATGCCGACGAATGAGGCCAGCAGGAAGATAAACAGGTAGAGAATGTTGCTCGACGGGGCGCTCGAATGCGCCCCCGCCGATTCAGCTGCAAGTATGAGCCAGTTTGTCACGATTGGCTTCTCCACATAATGCAAATTTGCTACGCAGTCGCAAGCGCCGGTGTCGCACCCTGTACCTGCGGATGCACCACCTGGCCGTCATGCGCGACCAGCGTCCCCTTCACGATGTCGTCTTCAAGATTCAGATTGAACGCGCCGTCCTTCACCAGGAGCTTCAGGAAGTTTGCGACGTTTCTCGCGTACATCACACTCGCGTGATACGGCACCGTGGATGGCAGATTGAGCGGCCCCATGACCGTCGCGCCGCCGACTTGCACATTGCGCCCCGCTTCGGTCGCATCGCAGTTGCCGCCGCGCTCCGCCGCGAGATCGACCACGACGGACCCCGGCGCCATGGCCACGACCATGTCGCGCGTCACGAGAATCGGCGCCTTTTTGCCGGGAATCGCGGCGGTTGTGATGACCGCATCCTGCTCCTTGATCACCGCCGCCATCGCCTCGCGCTGCCGCCGATAGAACTCTTCATCCATCGCCTTGGCGTAGCCGCCTTTGTCTTCCGAGCCGGACGCCTCGACGCCGAGCACGATGAACTTCGCGCCGAGACTCTCGATCTGTTCCTTTACTGCCGGGCGCACGTCATATGCGCTGACCATCGCACCGAGTCGCCGTGCCGTTGCAATGGCCTGCAACCCCGCGACGCCCGCGCCGATGATCAGCACCCGCGCCGGTTTGATCGTACCCGCGGCAGTCGTGAGCATCGGGAATATGCGCGGCAGATGTTCGGCCGCGAGCAGGACTGCTTTGTAGCCCGCGATTGTGGCTTGCGAGCTGAGCACGTCCATCGCCTGGGCGCGGGTGGTTCGCGGAATCAGCTCCATGGCGAACAGCGTCGCGCCCCGCTCTGCAATCGCCCGGCATGCATCGCCCGCTGTCAGCGGATCGCAGTGCCCGATGATCACCTGGCCGCGACGCATCAACTCAAGGTCGGCGCGGCCGGCCGCTGGATTAGCGCCGACGCAGCGCACCTGAATCACCACGTCCGAGGATCGAAAGACCTCCGACCGATCGCTGACGATGCGAACGCCCTTGGCCTGATACTCCGCGTCCGGATAGCCCGCGTGTCCGCCGGCACCGGCTTCCATGACATATTCGATTCCGGACTTCGCCGCGGGACCGATCGCGGCCGGCGCCATGGCCACGCGGTTCTCGCCCGGAAATGTCTCTTTGCAGAATCCGACAATCATGCTTGAACCCTTGTTGGATTCGTTATCGGTTGCTCAATGCGACGACTCTTGCTTCGAGATGCGGACGTCACCCGGGATACACCTGTCCGCACTTCCGTCCGGCAACCGTGACCGAGTTGTATACTGCAAACCTCGCTTCGGGGATACCGACGCCCTTCTGCTTTCCGATCCCCATCCCCCTTCAATCGAGTGGTAGAATCAACGGGCGTCGCGGCCCGTACGCACCCCTGTTCAGACGCATTGCGACAACGCCGATCAGGAACCCATCGGCATGGGACAACACCTCCATGGCTGACGGCGACGAATCACGCATGTTGCAGCGAATAGCGGCAGGCGACGATTCCGCGTTTGAAGCGGTTTACGCGCTTTTCGAGGCACGCGTTCGGGCCGTCGCGTGGCGAATCGTAAGGCGAGCCGACTGGCTCGACGAGATCGTCAACGAGGCCTGGAGCCGAGCGTACACGTCGCGAACGTCCTATAACGCAGAGCGGCCTTTTCTGATTTGGATGGCTGGAATCCTCCAAAACGTTCAACGCGAGCACGCGAGGGCGTCGCCGACCACGTTGGGGGACGTATCGCCAGATGCCGACCCGCACGGGGCAAGCGAATCCAATGGCCAAAGCCCGGAAACGATCGTCTCCGAGGCCGAAATCATGCTGGCCCTGAATGACTGTTTTAGCCGGCTGGGGCCGGAAGATGCTCGGATTATCAAGCTCCGGTATTTCGAAAATATGACGTATCGTTCGGTGGCACAAGAGGTTGGGATCGCTGAATCGACGTTGCGTGAGCACCGCATCCCTGATGCCCTGGAGCAACTACGGCGTTGCCTTCTGAAAAAAGGTGTTGAAATTCCGCAACTTTTTTCTGCGCAAACCGAGGGGCTCGGTCAATTACAGGGTGAGGTTTAGTTATGTTTACGCCGCAAGGCAACATGGAAGGGTGGCTGAAGGAGCTGGGACAAGCCCGATCACAGGGCGCGTTCGCAGGCTCCTCGGGGCGTTTCCCCTGGCAGAAGCCCGAGCCGAAAGTGCTGAACTTTCTGCATCGGCGACTGGCTTGGGCTCGCGTTGCCGCCACCTTTGCTGCTGCCGCCGGCGTAGCGGTCCTCTTTGTGGGCCCCTCGTTCATTCATAGCCATGGCGTGACTTCGATCACGCCGACGGTCGTCACCTCGCTCACACCGGAAAGTTCAGCAGAAGGGCATGCCGTGCCTGCGACGCTGAATGTGGGAGTGGGTTGCGATCTGAACGGCGATGGCGTCGTGGACGGACGAGAAATTCAGGCCCTCGTGGACCAGGTGAATCGAGGCACGTTCGGCAATCCAGAGGACTTGGCCAAGTTCTCTGAAACGCTTAGGACCTGCCTGTTGGGGAGTCATAGTTAGCCACTGCGATTCCTCTCTCTTGCAACGTGAGGCCGGATTGGAGTTTTTTACCGGAACGCCAATTCGGCCTCCCGTTTTTTTACACCGATTAATTTTGTATTTGTATTAATCTGGGTGGCACTGGCAACGGCCGGTTGTTGCCAGTGGGAACGCTGTTGGTGCAATCTTCTCGCCGATCCACTGCCGAGCAAGAGGCCGCTCGGCAGTGCCACCCCCGGCCAGACTTCTAGCTGATTGTGGATAGAACCATGAGAAGTGAGTCAGTACCAAGGAGGCTGAGCGAAAAACTTGCAGCAACTCAAGTCGCATGCAAAAAACGGCCATCGGAACTGCGACTGTGGACACTACTTGGAAGTCTGCAGGAAGACGCTGGAGAACTTGAACTCGCGATTGGGTCATTTCGCAAAGCGCTTCAATGTGTACCGCTTCATTGTTACGCACATACTGGGATCGCAGGTTGCCTCTATAAACTCGGCGATTATGCCGGCGCCGAAAGCGCGTATCGATTAGCCGTTGAAATTGAGCCGACCGCCGGACGCTGGATTTACCTGGGTGTCGCGAGTTCAAGACTTGGGCGAGCAGACGAGGCGGAAAAGTGCTACCAGAATGCGGTTGCACTCGCCCCAGAAAATGATGAAGCACATTACAATTTAGGCGTTACATATCGTGAAAATGAACCTGAACGGGCATTGGGTCATCTTGACCGCGCAATTGCGATCGATGCTCGCTATCAACTGGCACACAGGGAGCGGGGATTTGTCCTCGGGATACTCGGACGAATCGAGGAGTCAATTGCATCACTAAAAAAGGCGATTGAACTGAACCCCGAAGATTACTGGTGCCATCTGTACATGGCGGCCGCCTATCGGGAAATCTCTCATTACGAAACGGCATTGCAAATCTATCAATATGCGTGCAAGTTCAGCCAACCGGGCGATGCCACGCCGCATTATTTTCTCGGCAAATACCTGGCGACATTGAAGAGGCATGACGAGGCGATCAAGACGCTTCAGAAGGCTGAGCAACTAGATGCTTCGGATACGCTCGTTTGTCGAGAACTGGCCGCATGCTATGAAGCAATAGGCGATTGGGAAAGCGCAGGTGTGTACAAACAGCGAGCAGGTAATGAGTATTAGTCAATTGATGTGCTATCCCGCCTGCGACTCGATCGCCGCTTCCCATTCTGAATTGAGTACGTCGAGATTGGACTTGATCGCCTGATACTCGTCATGCAACTGCCGGCTTTTGTCGGCGTCGCGCATCGTCGCGGCATCGGCGAACAGCACCTCCAGCGCCTTCATCCGCGCCTCGGCGGCGATGATCTTCGCCTCGATCTCCTCGATCTTGACCGCCACATACTTCGACCGCGACTTCTTCTTCTGCCCTGACGCCGCGGCCTTCGCTGCCTCGGCCCGTCGAACCTCCTCCCGCGCCGCCTCTTTCGCCCTGCGCTCCGCCTCCTCGCGCTCCGCGAGCAGTGCCGCATAGACCGACCAGTTGCCGTCGATCAATTCGTACTTCGCTCTTTCAGGGAGAACAAGCAATCGATCAACCACTCGATCGAGAAAGTACCGATCGTGACTGACCATCAGCACCGCGCCGGGAAACAGCGCGATGGCCTCCTCCAGCGCTTCGCGCGCGGGGATATCCAGGTGGTTGGTCGGCTCGTCCAGCACCAGCACTTGCGGATTGGTCCACACCAGCCGGGCCAAGAGGACGCGCGACTGTTCGCCACCCGACAGCGTGCCCACGCGCTTGTACACGTCGTCGCCGCGGAACAGGAACAGCGCGAGATATGACCGCGCCTCCGATTCGGGCAGTTCGGGGCGCACCGAGCGCACCGATTCGATGACGCTTTGCGAGCCATCGAGGTTGCGATGCTCCTGGTCGTAGTAGCCGACCGTGAGATTCTCGAACAGCCGCACCATGCCGGAATCGACCGACGTCTGCTTCAGCAGCATGCGCAAGAGCGTGGTCTTGCCCACCCCGTTCGGGCCGATGATGCCCACTTTTTCGCCGCGGGTCATCTCGAAGTCGAGATCGCGAATCAGCACCAGGTCGCCAAAGGCCTTCGCCGCCTTCTCGACCCGGATGACCATGTCGCCGCCCTTGTTATGACCCTCGAACTTGAGCGTCATCTTCGCGGCTTCGCCCTTGGGTTTGTCGAGGATGCGGCCGTCGGCCTCCATGCGATCGAGATACTTCTGGCGACCGCGGGCCTGCTTCGCCGAGTCCTTGGCATATCGAACTCTGTCAATATAATCGCGCTGGTGGGCCAACCAGGCGGATTGCTTCTCGTATTCGCGCACCGCGTCTTTCACGCTGGCGCGGCTCACGCCGTGGAAGCCGTCGCAGCCGGCAATGAAGTCGCATTCCAGCGTGTGGGTCTGCCCGCCGTGGGTATAGGTGACGCGCGGCTTGCCGCCGTCAAAGTCGTG
>CAYXEY010000111.1:9751-11154 GCA_964464105.1 uncultured Planctomycetaceae bacterium | reverse complement strand
GCAATGTTCGACCCATCGATGGTCCCGAAATGGTCATCCCCGCTGATTATCTCGCGCGCGCCGCTCAGCCGCTGATCGTCGCAGGCCGCGGCGTTGCGCCGTTCATCGAGTTGGTTCGCGGCCAGGGCGCGGACGTTGCGCCAGAATCCACCTGGACACCCCTCGCTCGCGGAGTCTTCGCTCTGGGACGATTGAAATCCCAGATTGGCGCCTTCACCAATGCCATTGAATTGGTTCCGCTCTACGTACGACGCCCTGAAGCGGAAGAGCTTTGGGAGAAGCGGCGAACGTCGCCACCGCAAAGGAAATGATGCGCCTTGCAGAATAGAGGTTCGCTCAAGGCCCCAGAATAATCGGACTGGCCTCGGCCACCGCATTGAAGAACGCAACCAGGAACTGGTTGATCGGCAGCGTGAACGAAGTGAACGCGGTGCGCAGGGCAAACAGCGACGCCTGCTCGCGGCAAGCGGTCAGTTGAAACGCCGTGCCGACCATCAGCGTCGCCATAATGATTCGTTGCCGCTTCGCGAATAATCGGATCACGGAAAGGCTCCCAGGTCACCGGATTGCCGGACCTTCGGTCGCGGCGATTCACGCCCGTCTGCCTATTCACGTTACCCGCGCGTGGCAGTTGTGTCGAGCGTAGCCGCGTGCACGGCATGCTGGGCACCTTAAGGCTGCATCCATGCAATCAGCCTAGACTCTTAACAGAAATGATCTGAATGCGCGGTCTATCTGTTCCGATGAGCATTTCCATGACGTCGCGATTCGAACTACGCGAAAGAGCTTTGCGGCTGGCCGTCCGGACGGGGGAGGCCGTGGACCTGGATTTCATTTGGGGCCATCAGCAGCGAGAGGGCTTCGATGCCTGCTTCGGCGACCCCAATCCGGGCTGTCCGAAAACCTGTCGCTGGAAGCAGCGGTGCAAGGCCGTTGCGTCTGAATCCGCCGACGTGCCCTGGCATCATGACGAGACGCCGTTCCCCCGGCTCATCGGACTGGTCCGGAACGACTGCACCTTTGAACTGCCGGTCATTCGCAACTGAATTCCGCAAATAATCGCGCCACAAGTTCATCGAAATCCCCGGAATCGAGGTCCGTTGACGCTCTGCGCATCCGCGTCTAGGCTCCCGCAAAGGCCGACCGCGTCGGCCGGTACATCATTACGCACGAAGGATGCCCGACCTTGGACTCCGCCCCGGCCCCAACCCAGACGTTAGACCAGCGCCACCACTTCCTGCTGAGAAAGCTCCATTCGCTGTCGGGAATCATCCCGATCGGCGCGTTTCTCGTTGAGCACCTGCTGACGAACTCGCTCACGGTCGTCGGGCCGGAGCGATTCAACAAGGCCGTGCTGGCCCTGCACGAGCTGCCCTGGCTGCCGGTACTGGAGATCTTCGGCA
>CAYXEY010000111.1:0-9741 GCA_964464105.1 uncultured Planctomycetaceae bacterium | reverse complement strand
ATTTTTCCTGTGCGATGAACGCCAGCAGGGCGTCGGCATTTTTCTGCCAATCGCGTTTCACGCCCTCTACGGCATTCGCATCGCCATGACCGCCGATTACAACACGGCGCGCTATCCATATATGGACAATCGGCGATATATGCTGCAGCGCGTGACCGGCTACATCGCTTTTGTGTTCCTGCTGGTTCATCTGGCCAAGTTCCGCTTCGCCCACATCATCGGATGGGGTCCGGAATTCATGAGCCACAGCCTGCCGGACAAGTTTGCCCTGACCCAGGACGGGATCATGCACTGGTCGGTCTGGGGCGTGGTGATTCCCGCGCCAGCAACGATCGCGCTGTATGTGATCGGACTGTGGGCCGCCTGCTACCACTTCGCCAACGGCATCTGGAGCTTCTGCGTCAGTTGGGGCATTACGGTCGGCGCCAAGGCCCAGCGCCGCGTCGGCATCGGCGCAGCCGTGGTCGGCATTACGCTGTTTGCGTGGGGATGCATGGCGTTGTACGCCCTGGCGACGACGAAGCACACCAGCCAGAATCCGCCCGCGCGAACTGAAACCGTTGCGGCGTCCACGAAGCATTAATGCCCCGACTGGGGCGCTCTGTTCAAACTCGCTCGCAACATGCCAAGCGCGAATTTGCCCGTTCGATCGCGAATCTCTGATCGCGTCAGGTGATCGCCCATGCGAAGCTCGCGCACTTCCGTTTTGTCGCCATCAGCAAGGCCAACGTAGACAAGCCCGACCGGCTTTTCGGGCGTGCCCCCGGTTGGTCCGGCGATGCCGGTGACTGCGATCGCGTAATTGGTGTTGCTCACGCGCCGACAGCCTTCGGCCATGGCCCGGGCGACCTGTTCGCTGACCGCCCCGTGCTTTTCGATCAGGTCCATCGGCACGCCGAGCAGCCTGTTCTTCGCGTCGTTTGAATAGGTGACAAACCCTTGCATGAGGTAGGCGCTCGACCCGGGCACATCGGTCAATCGCTTGGCGATCAGCCCGCCGGTGCATGATTCGGCGGTTGAAATCGTGCGGCGGGATTTGATCAACACACGGCCGACAGCGCCTTGCAACGTGTCGTCGTCTTCGCCGAAGACCCATTCGCCGAGCCGCGAGCGCACCTCGCGGGCGTCCGCCTCGGCGAGTCGAGCGGCTTCATCGGGCGTGGCGGCCAGCGCATTGATGCGAATCGAAATGATCATATCGGCGGCACTGGTGCCGACCGTCGGATTGCGTCCTCGCTTCATCAGGTCGGCAATGCGCTCACCGATTTCCCCCTCCGCCCCACCGTATGTGCGCAGGATGCGCTGCACGCAGGCGCGGCCGCCGCCCAGTGATCGCAACTTGGGCAGGATGTCGCGCTCGAACATGGTAAACATTTCGCGCGGCACGCCCGGCATGCAGTAAATATCCGTCTTCCCGAGCCGCGCGCAAATACCCGGCGCAGTGCCGCAGGAGTTCTCGATCGGCGTGGCGCCACGCGGAAACATCGCTTGAATTCGATTCGCCGGCGCCATGCTTCGATTCCTCGTCGCGAAAAACGCGGCAATGCGATCGAGGCTCTCCTGATGCAGTTCCAATCCCACGCCCATTACGTCGGCCAGTGCCTGGCGCGTGAGGTCGTCATCCGTCGGGCCAAGTCCGCCGGTGATCAATACGAGATCGGCATGCCGACACGCCGCTGCAATCGCCCCATGGATCGGTTCAAGGTCATCAGACACAGTGATATGTTGCTCGCAGGGAATGCCCACGGCGGCCAGTTGCGCACTGAGCCAAGCAGCGTTGGTGTCCACGGTCTGCCCCATGGTCAGCTCAGTGCCGATGCTGAGGATATGCACCTTCATGATCCGCCCCCCAAAAGCTCCGCTTTGATCGGCGCGAGCAGTCGCGTCTTCCAATCTGATCCAAGTCGGGCCGCGAATTCGTCACTCCGCCCCGCTACCGCAGCCTCCTGCAATCGAACATCGGCCGCCGAGTGGACCGCATAAGCGCCCATGGCAAGCCAGGCGGCGGCAACACAAATCAAGGCGGCGGTCTTCCGAACCGCGCGCATCCGCCGGATATTCAAGAGCAGCGCCGCGATGGCCCCGATCGATGCGACCAGGATGCCGGCCCACATCGGGTGCATCCACTTGTCCATGAAACGGGAGAATTCCACGATTGAGATGGGCGGAAGAAGGTAAAGCGTGATCGGCGCGAGCAGGAGAATGCCGCTCATACGAGCGGTCCAAGGCAACGCGGATGGGCGATCGTGAAAGCGTGAGAGCGCCATTGCAAGACTCAACCCAACCCACACTGATAGGATGACCATCTGCAAGGTCCAGTGTGCGGAGAAGGGTCCGCGTGGTGAAGCCGTTCCGGCGCAAACAAACATGGCGATCACGATCAACGCCGTGGCCGCAATCCAGCGAATGTTCCGAGCGGCAAACGGTCTGGGCGCCATTTCAATCTGCCGACCGATTAAGAAACTCAGCACGAGGGCGATGAGGTATGCGCCCCCCGCTCCTGCCGCAATCAACACGGCCGTAATCGCGGCGATGAGCCAAGTCTGAGCGGTGCGATACTCCGCCGGCGCGATGGCCGTCCGCTCGCCGGTAATGTCCATGCGATCGGATGGCGAATCCGCGGCATGCCGCATGAAATCGTCGCGCATGGCGACCAGCGATTGCCGCGCCCGCGAAACCTCGGGAAGATCGCGAATCAGCAGATCCATGCACAAGAGCCGCATGGGCGTGTCAGGCTCACGTTCGATGACTTCGAGCATCGGCCGTTGAAGCCAACTTCGGCAGGTCGCGGCCTCATTGTGCTGGCCGGCAGCGTCGAGACTCGCCGCGATTTCATCGAGCCGCCGCTGCATGGCTGGAAATCCATCCCAATAGGCGGCGTATCGCTCGGGGTGTATCGCGAAATAAGGCGCGTCAATTTCCACCATCAGCATCGCTACGTCGGGGCGGCTGAAATGTTCCCGGTACCCAGGACGGAGGTTCGCGACTACCTCCATGTGAAGGGTCAGGGCCACGCCCGTGGGTTTCGTAAAGCCGAGAATCATGGCCAGCTTGTCGTACAGATCGCGAGCAACTTCGATTGGAAAGCCACCTACCATGGGCTGCGGCGCATCGGCGAACACGACCACCATGGCGGAAACCAGCCGGGTCAGATCGTTATGAGGATCGCGGCGATAGGCATCCAGCGCCGAAGACGCGTCCGTCTCCTCGTGTTCCGAATCGGCGATGGCGCGGAGCATTGCGTCGAGCGCGCTGCGGTTTTGCAGCGCGGAACCGCTTCGCATCATTTGAAACGCTGCGGTTTGCAGTCTCGTCCGGCTGGTTTGCGGCTGCTTGTAAAAGTCGCTGGCTTCCTTGTGCATGACGGCGCTGTAGAAGCTCGCTGGACTCTGCAGGAGCGCAAGAAAAATGGCGCCGGCGGCAATCGCCAGCGCCATGAATACAAACTCGCCATAACGTCGGAAGATCGGCTCGCCGGTCGGAGCCTCAGCGCCGCTGGAGTTCAAGAGTTCCTGACTGCGGCGGCGGCGTGCGGACATCCGGATAGTGCTCGGGCGGCGTGTAGTGGAAAGGCGACAGCGCCTCTTTGCGGCACAGGCGAACGATACGTTCAACCAACTCGCGCTCGTTGTCAATCGTACCGTGGTTTACGTCAAGCGAAGTGACGTCGACACCAAGCCGCTGGCCGTTCACGCCATCGGCGCACCAATAGTGATCGTACCAGTAGTACGGGTGCTTGCAGGCGGCGTTGCTGGCCCGCGTTGAGACCAGATCGGCGCCCGGCGTCGTGCACTTCTCGGCATGCTGTCGCCAGGCGTAGACCTTTTGGGCGTTATGACCGACCGGGATTGTTGTCGGCTCTGCCGAGCAATTCTCGCATTTGCCCTTGTCGCCGCCGCATGAGTCGCAATCGCAACAACAGCAGCACGGCTTAGGCCAATCCTTGTTGTACGGATCGAGCGCGAAAACCGCTTCAATCAATTTGGTCTTGTGCTTCTGGGCGTAGTGCCGCACGACCTGCGTGCAGAGGAATGCGCCGTGTCCGTGCCCCACCAGGATTACTTCTTCGCTCGGGCGACGATCAATGTCACGCACCACGCGGAGCCAATCCTTCGGGCTGTAGACTTCCGTTGCAACCTCCTGGCGATTGAGTTCCTCTTCGATGCGATAGAGGCCTTCGGAATGATCGCCATCCGCGCCCTTGATGATGTACACACGCGGACCGGTGTAGGCGAAGCGCGTCGGCTTCTGGCATCCTGAAGCGCTCGCAATGAACGCGGCTGACGCAACGACAAGCAGAGCCTTGATGAATCGCATGGAATCCCCCCTGTGCCCGATGGCGGAATCGGCGCAATGCTGCACCGCTTATCGGCTTGCACGAGTGAAGGCATTGGGCGGAATCATGGGCCGGCGCAGACTTGTGAGCGACACGCACTCAATTCGAGATTATCGGCCAGTCGGAAGCGACAACGTCCGGCGATGCTCGGTGATCGATTCATACAGGCGGACATGGGCATTGACCATGGCGCCCACCGAGTGTTTCTCGCGGGCGTGGGCCTTTCCAGCATCGCCGAGCCGCCGAGCCAGGCCCGGTTCGGTCAGTAGCCGGCGAAACGCAATGGCGAGACCCTCCTCGTCCTCCTGCTGAAAGGTCAGGGCGTTCTGCTCATTTTGAAAACAGTCGTACATGGACCCCTCGGCAGCCACGACCGCAAGGCCATCGGCCAGGGCCTGCACCGGCTCCTCGCGAATGTCGTGCGTCGCACTGGGCAGGCAGAAGATGTCAGCACTCTTCATCGCACTTTGCCAGTTGTCAATATTTCCGGTGAAGATGACCTGTGAGCGAATGCCGAGCCCGTCGGCCACCTGCCGCCAGTGACCCTCGGCCGGGCCCTTGCCGACCACGCACACCAGCAGATTCGGGGCATGCTGTGAGGCCTGCTTGGCGGCGCGAAGCAGCACTTCGCCGGCCCGCGCGCTCCGCAGCGGCCCCATGTACATGATGGTCCGTGCTCGATTGGTCGCGCTGAATGCGGATGGACGATCCGACACGATCGCGCCAAAGCCGATGGTCTGCAGGCGGATCGATGCGCCCGCCACCTTTTCAAGCCGTGTCGCAAGCCGGTCGGACGGTGTGATCAACCTCGCGGCGCCTCGCAGCGCGGTCAGCAGTTCAACGTCATCGAACCCATGCGTGGTCGAAAGCGTGACCACCAGTTCAGCGCTGGTCGCCGCGGCCAGTTCAGTCGCCTGTGGAAGCACGGTTGCATCGAGCGCATGAATCACCACCGGCGCATCTTCGCGAAGCGACTCGAGTCGGCCCGCCACTTCGCGGACCATCTTGTGCCGCGCCCAGCGGCGGAGAATCCACGGCGGCTGCGAATAAGTCATCAGCGTTGTCGGCCCGATCTCCAATGCTGTTACCCGGCGATGCTCCGGCACTACGATGACGGCGTCGACACCCTCGTCGGGCAGGGCCACCTGCAAATAGCGCAGCGATCCGGCCGCCGACTCCAGTATGGTCTTGCCGGCGATCAGGCAGACAATCATCCGCTGCCCATCAGGTTGTTCGGATGCAGGCACCATTGCTGCTATCTTACGATTCGCGATGGTCAACAACGCTCTTTTTCTTCGCGCGACCGCAGGGCACCGACCCACTTGCGGTGGCCTTTCAATCACCTAAACTGGCCCGCCAATGGCACTTGACCACCTCGGCAGGCAGCACCGCGGTTGAATCCTGATGTCCGATAGAAGCCCAAAGACCATCGCCATCGGCGCCGATCACGGCGGGTTTGCACTCAAGAAGCAGCTCTCCAAATGGCTGTCAGACAAGGGCTTCGCCATCGAGGATGTCGGCACTTACGACGGAGCCACCTGCGACTATCCCACCATCGCCGCCGCCGTCGGGCGGCTCGTTTCCACGGGCAAATGCGAGCGCGGCATCGTGATCGATGGCGCTGGAATCGGTTCCTCCATGGCCGCCAACAAGGTGCCCGGCGTGCGAGCGGCCCTTTGTTATGATGTCTCCTCGGCGCGGAACAGCCGGGAGCACAACGACGCCAATGTGCTCACCCTTGGGGCGAGCCTGATCGGCCCGGGTCTGGCGGAGCAGATCGTCGAGGTCTGGCTTTCTACGACGTGCACGGTGGATCGCCACCTTCGCCGGGTGCGAATGATCAGTGAAATCGAGTCGCAACCCGGCAGACCCTCGTGCGGCTGCCATGGATCAGGCGATTCCAAGCACACACACCCTCCGGACTCACGCATGAGCGCAGCTTCGCTCGATGGACTCAGTCAGGAAGACCTCGCCCGAGTTGCCGCGCGTATTGCCGAACTCATGGGTGGCAATCCGTTCGCCGGCGTCTGTGCCTGCTCATGCTGCGGCCCCAATTGCGCGGGGCGATGCGCTGAGCGCGACCCGGCCACCATGCGTGGCCTCAAGGACATGGGCGCGGGGCGCATAGGTCACACGCTCGGAGGCGGGCCGATCGCAGCGGACGTCGCGGCCCTGATCGATCACACATTGCTCAAGCCTGAGGCGACTGCCGCACAGGTACGCCAGCTTTGCAAAGAGGCAATGGAGTTTAGTTTTGCCTCCGTCTGCATCAATCCCTCGTATGTCAGACTGGCGTCGAGCCTGCTGAAGGGGTCCTCGGTCGCAGTGTGCACGGTCGCGGGCTTTCCACTTGGGACCCACGTGCCGGAAATCAAGGCGCTGGAGTCGCGCCGGGCGATCCGAGATGGCGCAAGCGAAGTGGACATGGTCATCAACATCGGCGCGCTCAAGGGCGGCGAAGATGACCTGGTCTATCGTGACATCCGCGCTGTCGTCGAGGCCTGCGAGGATGGACGGGCGATCTGCAAGGTGATTATTGAGTGCGCGCTGCTGACGGATGATGAAAAGGTGCGAGCCTGCAAAGCCGCACGACGGGCGCGGGCCGATTTCGTAAAAACCAGCACCGGCTTCGCCTCGGGCGGCGCAACCGCGGCGGACGTGGCGCTTATGGCCGAAGCCGTGCGCGGCGCGGGCATGGGCGTGAAGGCAGCCGGCGGTATCCGCAACCTGTCGGACGTGAAAAGCATGGCGGCGGCGGGTGCTACGCGCATCGGCGCGAGCGCGGGCGTGGCGATTATCAAGGAAGCGAAGGGCGGAGCGGCAGCGCCGGTGACGAGCGCCGCGGGCAAATATTAGAGCGGCTCCCTAGCGAGAGCCTTTTTCGCGTGCCACTGCTTCAAGCAGTGCGACTGCGAGAGGACGCACCTAGTGGACGCACTGCTTGAAGCAGTGGCACACAGGAGTATTTCGTCGAGTCTGGGAAAACGCCCGTCGACGAAGGGCGCGGAGCTGCTGAGAGGATTTTGAAATGGTTGATCTTCGATCCTACGTCTTCCTCGATTCCCTACAGCCCCAGCATGCCTCTTTCGTCGCCACCATTGCGCAGGGCTTCCTCCCCACCGCCGGTCAGGCCTCACTTTACGTTGAAATTTCACCCGGCATTGAGATCAATCGCATCACCGACATCGCTTTGAAAAACACGCGCGTCACGCCCGGCATGCAGATCGTCGAGCGCGTGTACGGCTCGCTGGAGATTCATTCGGATTCGCAGGCGGACGTACGCGACGCGGGCCGCGCGATCCTCGCGGCGCTGGAGCTGAAGGAGACCGATCGCCGCAAGCCGAAGATCATCTCCAGTCAGGTCATCCGCAACATCGACAGCTACCAGACGCAACTGATCAACCGCATGCGGCATGGCAACATGATTCTGCCGGGTCAGACGCTGTACATTCTCGAAGTGGAGCCTGCGGCCTACGCCGCTCTTGCCGCAAACGAGGCTGAAAAGGCGGCGGCGATCAACATCCTTGAAGTTCGAGCATCGGGCAGCTTCGGCCGCGTGTACCTGGGCGGAGAGGAAAAAGACATCGACGTCGGTTATCGTGCCGCCGAGGAAGCGATTCGCGGCGTAACCGGCCGCGCGGATGACGGCAAAAGCCGCGACTGACGATTTGTTTTCACTGGCCACTGAACACTAGCCACTGGCCGCTATTCTGGAGAAATCGATGGACGCATTGGGCATGATTGAGACGCGCGGATTCGCCGCGATGGTCGAGGCCGCCGACGCCATGGTGAAGGCCGCCAAGGTCGAGCTGGTTTCCTACGAGAAGATCGGCGGCGGATACGTCACCGCGATCATTCGAGGCGACGTGGCCGCGGTGAAGGCCGCTTGCGACGCCGGTCAGGCTGCGGCGGCGCGAGTCGGCGAGGTGGTCAGCGTGCATGTCATCGCCCGACCGCATGCCAACGTCGATACCGCACTGCCGCTCGGACGCGGCGATGCGAAGAAGTCCAACAAGGCATAACACGGCCGTCATCATGCTGCTTGCAAGAGTGATCGGCACCGTGGTCGCGACGCGCAAAGAACCCAGCCTCACCGGGCTGAAGTTCCTGCTGCTGCGTAATGTCGACATGGATGGAAAACCGACCGGCGCGACGGTGGTCGCGGCCGACGCGGTCGGCGCGGGCATCGACGAGATGGTGCTCTACGCCAGCGGCTCGAGTGCTCGTCAAACGACCTCGACCGACAAGAAGCCCGTAGACGCCGTGGTGATGGCCATCGTCGATCAATGGGAAATCGGCGGCGATGAGAAGTACAAGAAGGCTGACGACGCAAGACGATGAGCGCTCGCCTCGACGAAAACGCCATTGATACCATCGCCCGCCAGGTGCTTGATCGCATGCGCGGCGGCATGCCAACGGTTCCATCTGCGTCGAGAGAATCGATCGAACGCGGCGGCGCATTGCCTCCCGGCGTCTTTCGCACCATTGACGAATGCGTGACCGCGGCCCGCGCTGCCTTTCTTGCCCTGTCCAAGCTCGGCCTGCAAAAGCGAATCGGGATCATTGCCGCGATTCGCGCATCGATGGAGACCCACGCGGTCTCGCTCGCCCAGGAAGCCAACGCCGAAACGGGACTCGGCCGGGCTGAAGACAAAATCGTCAAGAATCTGCTGGTCACGCGCAAGACGCAGGGCCCTGAAGCGCTTTCTCCGCGCAGCGACACCGGAGATCACGGGCTCACCCTGATGGAGTGGGCCCCGTTCGGCGTCATCGGCGCGATCACGCCCACGACCAACCCGACGTCAACCATCATCTGCAACACGATTGGAATGGTTTCCGCCGGCAACGCCGTGGTCTTCAACTGCCACCCCAACGCAAAACGAGTCTCTTGTCGCAATGTTGGCCTGATCAACGAAGCGATCATGAAGGCCGGCGGCCCGCCGAATGTCGTAACCGCCATGGCCGAACCGACCATCGAGAGCGCGCAGGAGCTGATGCAACACAAGGGAGTCCGCCTGCTCGTCGTCACCGGCGGACCCGGCGTAGTGAAAGCCGCCATGGGAAGCGGCAAGCGGGCCATCTGCGCGGGGCCGGGCAACCCTCCCGTCGTGGTCGATGAGACCGCCCCGCTCGACAAGGCCGGACGCGACATCGTTCGCGGCGCCTCCTTCGACAACAACGTCATTTGCACCGACGAGAAGGAAGTCTTCGTCGTGCAAACCGTCGCCGACAAGTTGCTCAAGGTCATGGGCGACAATGGCGGGCTGGTCCTGACCGAGCCGCAGACCCGTGCACTGACAAACGTGATATTTGAAGAAACGCGCGGCCCGCGCAAACCCGGCGTGATCAATCGCAAGTGGATCGGCAAAAACGCCGGCCTGATTCTCGCCGAGATTGGCCTGCGC
>CAYXEY010000110.1:0-11205 GCA_964464105.1 uncultured Planctomycetaceae bacterium | reverse complement strand
ACGACCAGGCCGGAGGATCTTCTCGGACTGCTCGCCAATATGAACGTCGTGGTCAATAACAACTGCGGGCTGGTGGACCCGATCCTCGCATCGCTGCGCCGGCTCGGCATCAAGACGTTCGCCCAAATCCACAGCGTCACCATTCCGCAAGTCGGCCTGCCGACCGGTCAGCCCTATGAAGTGCTGCGTTACGAGCATTGCCTCGATGGCGTGTTGGTGGTCTCGCGAAAACTCGCAACGTGGTGCCGGTCATGGGGCATTCCTGAGGCCAAGATCATTCACGTGCCGAATGGTCCGTCATTCGCGGTGACCGACGCCGAGGTGGACACCACGCTGATCGAGCGCGCCGAGCGACGCGCCGATGTGCCGCTCAATGTGCTGTTCCTCGGGCGCTTCGACCGCGAAAAGGGCATGGACCGACTGGTTGCTTTGTGCGATGAAACGAAGCGCAAGGCGATGCCGCTGACATGGCGCGTGGTCGGGCGACGCGTGCTGGGCGGCGATGGACACGCGGCGGACGATCTCAACGCGATTCAGCCGCTGATCGAACCGCCCGCGATGACCTCCACGGCGCTTTCGCGGCTGTATCGCTGGGCGGACGTGGTGGTGATGGTGTCGCGTTTCGAGGGCGTGCCCCTCACGATTCTGGAGGCGCAGCGCTTCGGGTGCGTTGTTTTATCGACAAACGTCGGCGCTATCGACGAACTGATCGAGCATGAGCGCACGGGCTTCCTGTTCTCGAACGCCCTTGACACGACCGAACTCGCGGCTCAAATGGGCCGATGCCTGGCTGACCTGCAGGCCGACCGGGGCCGATTGATAAACGTCGCCCGGGCGGCGGCAGAGACGCGCCGCCAGGCCACGTGGACACAGGCGTTTGAACCCTTCGCGCGGGTCGTGCAAACCCTTTTCGGCGGAAAGACCGGGGCCGGCCCATGACCCTCAACATCGATCGCAAACTGATGGACGCAGCATACGGCCCGCGGCTGAAGGTCTTTATCGCATCGGCCGATACGCAGGAATTTGTTCGCGCTCTGACTCCTGACGTATTGAACGCCGCCGGCATCGAGTTGATTCAATTTGACGACGCTGGGGGCGCAAATGGCACAGCGCGGTTGTATCGACCCGGTGAGAATGCCCACGATTTCCTCACGCTGACCACTCCGCCGAGTGGACACTGCCTGCTCGCATCGACATCGGCACAGGGTCGCGATGAGTTGGCCTCGCTGCGACACTGGTGGAACGAATGCGGGCCGAATGGAACGCCCGAGCTGCTGGAACTCGATCCCGCCTCGAGCGCCCATGCAGAATGGCCGCTGCGTCTCCTGCGGCGTGTGCTTGAAATCGCGCAGGCCGATGCGAAGCGCAGCGCCGAGCGCGAGGTCAGCCTGTATGGGCAGCTATTCGAATTGCGACAGGAGTATGACCAGGCCCGCGGTGCGACCCAGGCCATGCAGGATCACCTTGCCCGGTTGAACCTGGCGCCCTGCAACCTTGCCTATGCCTACTCGCCCACGACGGAGATTCATTATTTCAAGAGCGAAGGTGAGGCGCTTGTACAGCGACTGCCGATTCGAGCCGAGGGTTTGGCAGGGATCGACCTCTTCATCCCGCCGGGCAAGAAATCCGCCGGCCCCGATGAGCATTACCTGGTGTCGCTCACGGCTCGCGAATCCGACGCATCGCTGGGAACATGGATGATCACCGGGCGACACCTGGCGGGCGGTTGGGTTCGATGCGCGTTTCCCGTCGCGCTCACTTCGCCGTTTCATCAGCTTGAGCTGCATGCACATTGGCATGGCGCGCCGAAGAACTGTCCGGGACTGGCCCTCAGCCCGATTCACCCGTGGGATGAACTGCGCGCCACGGTGAGGGGTTCCCCTTTGAACGGCGCGCTGGCCCACGCGGTTTGGAGTGCGATGCCTGGCGTTAAAAGCGGATTCTCCTCCGCGCCCTTTCGCAGTGACTCCGACGAAGGTACGACCTTCACCCACGTACTCGGCCGCGACACCCTCGTTCGCGCCGCGGCCACGACGGCTACAACGGCTCATTATCTCGATCTGCTGCCGCACATTGGGGGATTCCGTCTGCATCCGCTCGATGGAATCGTGGCCGCCGCGGTCATTCCCGACGCATGCCTTCCGGGCGCGCTGTCCGTCACAGCGGTGGCGCAGATCAACCACCCGGCCGCGAAGCACCCGGTCGAATACGCAATGGCATTGACCCAATCAGCCGCGAAATGCCGTGCATTTCCACAGACCGGGCGCGCCCCAGAGGTGGTGGCGGTGTCCGATTGGCAGTCTGTGCCGGCCGACGGCTCTCCGCATGTGATCGGCCTGACGTTGCCGAAAAGCTGTACTCATCCGCTGGACCTGCACGTCGCCACGCGGATGGCTCCGGGGGTTACGACCGCCCATCAATGGGCCGACTGGCTCGACCTTCGCGTGACGCTTCGTTGTGCACCGCCGGTTATGCCGGTCGGGGCATGAGTCGAACTGCGGCTTATTAGGTATGAATCGATGTTCGGTCATTCCGGCCGACTAGACTCGCTTCGCCGCGGTGGCCCGCAGCTCCTTGAGACTCTCCAGCGGTTTGGCGTGGGCGTAGATGCCGCTGCTGACCACGAGGATATCCGCGCCGGCCTCGACCAGCGGGCCGGCGTTGGCTGCTTTCACGCCGCCGTCCACCGTGATTGTCGCCTTCGAACCGGTTTTTTCCATCAGCTTGCGGACGTCGCGTATTTTGACGTAGGTATAATCAAGCAGCGCCTGACCCGCGAAGCCCGGGGCAATGCCCATCATGCAGACATTGTCGATGTAGGGCAGCAGTGGTTCGATGGCCGCGGCCGGCGTTTCGGGATTCATGGCCACACCGGGCTTCATGCCGGCCTTCACGATTGACTGAACCACGCCCATGGCCCGCTGGCTGGCCTCGATGTGAAAGAGAGTGCGAAACGCGCCCAAATTGGCCACGCGCGGCACCCAGTCGGCGGGGTTGGACACCATCAGATGCACTTCGACCGGAACCTTTGCGACTTCGCAGGTGCGCTTGATCAACTCTTCGCCGAAGCTGATGGTCGGCACGAAGTGCCCGTCGCACACGTCGAGCTGGATGAGGTCCGAGCCGGCGGCCTCGCAGATGCGAATGGCCTCGCCAAGGTTGAGAAAGTCGCCCGCCAGAATGGAGCCGGCGATTTGAAATGAAGCTGCCATGGTATGCACTCCCGCGTATTGCGGCCGCATGATAATGGATTCGGAGCGACTCGCCGATAGGAATGGCATGGGCGATGTGCAAGGAAAACTCGACCTGGTGCAGGACATTGACGGCACACTCCGCGCCGCCACCGCCCGGCCGGGTTCCGATGCGCAACCCGCTGATCGCCCGTGGATCGGCATTCACTTCCAATGCTGCGGTGTTTATACGCGCGTCTATCGAGATTCACGGGCGACAAGTTACGAGGGCCGCTGCCCCAAATGCGCCGCAAAAGTGAGTCTCCGCGTCGGACCGGACGGCGTCGCCTCCCGGGTCTTTACCGCCCGCCCCTCTTAATTCCAACCTAATGGAACTGAATTCGACCCGAATTCAGTCGGTCTCCGACACCGTCACGAACGCAGCGTCCGCACGCGCACTCCGCTGCGAAAACCTCCTCCGTCTGTCTGGTAGAATCAAGGTAGGACTCAATCAGGTATCAGACCGCAATCTGCTGCGTGTCGAAAAGACCGACGACCACCTTAACCGGCTCTCCAAAGGTGAACACCGGGCATGAGGAGCGATTGCCAATGAACAACCCCACTTATTTGATTCTTTTTCTGACGGCTGGAAACCTGGCAGCCGTGCCGCCCAAACCCGGGCCAGCGCAATTATCACAATCCAGTGACACGCTCCATTTTGAAAACCGAGTGATCGATGCGACGTGGAAATACAGTCCGAAGGGCATCGAATGGGTTGGCGTGAAAAACAAGTGGACCGGTTCGGCCATTTCTACGTCGACCCCCGCCTTCAAATGCATGCGCAGAGTCGCATCCGGTTCGGAACCCGTCGAATGGGAATCGGTAACACTCGACCATTCCACGACGCTTGCAGGCAATAGAGCGTCGCTGCGCCGCGCCGGTCAGGCGAGCGGATACAGCGTCGAAGTTGATCTTCGTTCAAATGATGGCCTGCGCTGCCTTTGGCGAGCGGAACTCCGCGACGGTTCAAACTACATCCGCCAGGAAATCGAGTTGCATTCGACAGAGGGCTATGTCGATCTCGAACGAGTTGTTCTCGTCGATGCCCGGATACCGAGCGCAAAGTTGGCGGGAGAATGCGCCGGATCACCGATCGTCACCAGCGACATTTTTGCTGGTTTTGAGCACCCGATGAGTCATGCGCAGATTGTCCGTGACCGCGCCACTGCCTGGATTGCGCGGGCCCTGCCGCTGCGCGAAGGCCAGTCAGTCAAGTATTCCAGCGTCATCGGCGTGGCCCCGCGCGGACAGATGCGCCGCGCATTCCTCAATTACGTTGAGCGCGAGCGGGCGCACCCCTATCGCCCCTTCCTGCATTACAACTCGTGGTACGACCTTGGCATGTTCACCAAGTTCGATGAGGCCCAGTGCCTCGATGTCATCAAAGCCTACGGCCGCGAACTGGTCGAGAAGCGCGGCGTCAAGCTCGACTCATTTCTATTCGACGACGGATGGGATAACTACGAATCGATGTGGGAGTTTCACAAGGGATTTCCCAATGGTTTCATGCCGCTGAAGGAAGAAGCCGCGAAGTTCAAATCCGCACCCGGGGTTTGGCTCTCGCCCTGGGGCGGTTACGGCGATCCGAGAAATAAGCGCCTGGCTTATGGCAAGGCGCAGGGCTACGAAGTAGACAATCAGGGTTATGCCCTCTCCGGCCCCAAGTACTACAAGCGCTTTCACGACGTGACGCTCGAGTTCGTCACCAAGTTCGGCATCAATCACTTCAAGTTCGACGGCACCGGCAGTCCGGACAAGATGTGTCCCGGCAGTGCATTCGACAGCGATTTCGAAGCGGCAATTCAGCTCATCGCCGATCTCCGCGCCGCCAAGCCGGACTTGTTTATTAACCTGACGACCGGCACGTGGCCGTCGCCCTTCTGGCTGCGGCATGCCGACAGCACCTGGCGCGGCGGATCGGATCACAGCTTCGCCGGAGTCGGAAGCGACCGGCAGCGATGGATCACCTACCGCGATGCCGACACCTACTCCGGCGTCGTGCGGCGAGCGCCGTTGTATCCGATTAATTCGCTGATGACGCACGGCATCATTTATGCCCCGCATGCCAACAAGTTGAATACAGATCCGAAGGGTGACTTCCGCTCTGAAGTTCGTTCGTACTTTGCCAGCGGCACGCAACTGCAGGAGCTGTATGTTTCGCCCAAGCTGTTGACCAGCGAGAACTGGGACGATCTCGCCGCGTCGGCGAAGTGGGCGCGCGACAATGCTGACGTTCTCGTGGATAACCACTGGGTCGGAGGCGATCCAGGAAAACTGGAGGTTTACGGCTGGGCCTCGTGGTCCCCGCGCAAGGGCATTCTTACGCTGCGTAATCCATCCGATCGCCCGCAGGCGTATTCCGTTGATCCGCAACTGGTGTTCGAGCTGCCGGACGATGCGATCAAGTCATTTGTCGCCACGAATCCGTATGCCCGCACGACAGGCAAGCCAGGCATGGACTTCCCCGAAGGCCACAGCCGCGTGCTGGACCTGGAGGCGTTTGAAGTGCGCGTGCTGGAATTCGCGCCGAAAGGAAAGTGATGCGCACAACCGCTTCGACAATTGCATTCGTCCTGTCGTCTTGTTTGACGGTGCGCGCGGCCGAGCCGATTCGCGTGGCTTGCGTCGGTGACAGCATCACCTTCGGCTGGGGCATCGATAACCGCGAGGTGAACAGTTATCCCGCGCAGCTTCAAGCCCTGCTGGGCAGCGGCTACCAGGTCGGCAACTTTGGTCACTCTGGGGCCACACTGGCCCGCAACACCGATCGCCCGTACTGGTCGCAGCCGGAGTTCTCGCGGGCGCGGGAATTCAAGCCCAACATCGTGGTCATCAAGCTGGGCACTAATGACGCCCATCCCGCTCGCTGGGACAAAATCAAAGACGAGTTTGTGCCCACGTTCAAGCAACTCATCGCCGCATTTCGCGAACTGAACGAGCATCCTCGCGTCTATGTGTGTCTGCCGGTTCCGAGCTTCGAAGGCCGCAAGCTTAATATCGAGACGGGCGTCATTCCGTTGGTGCGCCAGGCCTGCCGCGAGGCGGATGCGCCGATCATCGATCTATTCAATCCACTGGTCGATCGCGCAGCAATGTTTCCCGACAAGCTGCATCCCGACGCCGCCGGCTCAGGCCTCATGGCCGCGATCGTGCACCACGCGATCAGCGATTCGGCGGCTCGCAAGAAGAACTGGCGCGTCAAATCTGCCGACAGCGAGCAGCCTGGGGAGGGCCCTGCGTCGCACGCCCTCGACGGAAATGCCGACACCTACTGGCACACCGCATACGGCGATTCAACTCCGAAGCATCCGCATCAACTGGTGGTCGATTTCGGCGCGGTGCATCGCGTCTTCGGCGTGAGCCTGCTGCCGCGAAAAATCGGCGTCAACGGGCGCATCCGCGAATATGAATTGCTCGCATCGAAGGACGCATCGGGCGAAGGGGCGTCCGTCGCCAAGGGCAAGCTCGCTGGTCGCACTGATGAAGAGATCATCTTTCTCAAGGAACCGATCGACGCGCGGTTTCTGACGCTTCGAGCGCTGTCTGAAGTCAACAACGGACCGTGGACCAGCCTCGCCGAAATGGATGTGCTGTCCGCGCCCAGTGCCTCGCGCACGACAACAGCCCCGGCCACGACGCAATCCGCCGCTTCTGAAAACTCGAATGCACCATTCGCCATCGGCGAGCACGACTTTCTGCTGCATGGCAAGCCGTTCGTCATCCGCTCCGGCGAGATGCACGCCGCTCGCGTGCCGCGCGAATACTGGCGGCACAGACTGGAGATGATCCGGGCCATGGGCTGCAACACGGTGTGCGCCTATCTCTTCTGGAATCAGCACGAGCCGGGGCCCGGCGAGTTCACTTTTTCCGGCGATGCCGACGCAGCTGAGTACTGCCGACTGGCCCAGCAGGTCGGACTCAAGGTGATCTTGCGGCCCGGCCCCTACTCCTGCGCCGAGTGGGACCTTGGCGGAATCCCGTGGTGGCTGCTCAAGCACGACGATGTCAAGCTCCGCTCGCGTGACCCGCGCTATTTAGACGCGGCCAAACGATACCTTCAACGCGTCGGACGCGAACTCGCTCCACTGCAAATCACGCGCGGCGGGCCGATCATCATGGTGCAGGTGGAGAACGAATACGGCAGTTACGGCAATGACAAGGAGTACATTCGCGAGCTGCGAGATTCGATTCGCGACGCCGGCTTCAACGTGCCGCTGTTCACCTGCGACGGTCCCAGCCAGCTCAAGAACGATACGCTCGATGACACTTTCTGCGTGGTGAACTTCGGCAGTAATCCCGAAGCGAACTTCAAAGCCCTGCGCGAGATTCGCCCCAAGGGGCCGCTGATGTGCGGCGAGTACTACCCCGGCTGGTTCGACAGTTGGGGCAACAAGCATCACACCGGCGACACCGGTCGCATCGTTCGCGAGCTGGGCTCGATGCTGGAGAATCGACAATCATTCAGCATCTACATGGTGCACGGCGGCACCTCGTTTGGCATGACCGCCGGGGCGAACAGTCCGCCCTTCCGTCCGCAGTCGACCAGTTACGACTACGACGCCCCGATCGACGAGGCCGGCCGGGCGACGCCCAAGTTCCATGCGCTGCGCGAGTTGTTCGCGAAGCACCTCAACGAGGGCGAGACGATTCCCGATCCGCCATCCGCGCCCAGGTTGATATCTACACCGGATATTCACATGCAGTCATGCGCCAAGTTGTGGGACCATTTCGGTTTCCTCCGACCAATTGACAAACCCCGCTCGATGGAGATGTCCGACCAGTCCGGCGGCATCATGGTCTATCGCACCAGACTGCCCGCCGGACCTCCCGGCGAATTGAGCATTCATGATCCGCATGACCTCGCGCAGGTGTTTGTCGACTCCCACCTTGTCGGCACTGTCGACCGCCGCTGGCGACGCAACACCATTGCGATCGACGCACGGTCGTTTCCCGCACAATTGGACATCTTGGTAGAGGCGTTCGGACGCGTGAACTTCGGCGGCGATCTTCATGATCGCAAAGGGATTACCGAGCGCGTGGACTGGACCGAGGGCACAAAGACAACCACGCTGACTCGTTGGACTCATTTGAGGCTTCCATTGGACGACGCATGGCTGAAAGGACTGCCATTCGGCCATGTCACAGGCGTGAAGAACCTGCCATGCGTGTATCGCGGTGAGTTTGAGCTGACCGCGGTCGGCGACACTTTTCTGGACATGCGCAACTGGAAGCGCGGGATGGTCTGGATCAACGGTCACAACCTCGGGCGCTATTGGAACATCGGCCCGCAGCAGACGCTGTACTGCCCCGGCTGCTGGCTAAAGCCGGGGGTCAATGAAATTCTCGTACTTGATTGCGTCGGCGGCGTGGAGAAACCCGTCGTGCGCGGGTTGGATGCGCCGATTCTCGATGAGGTGCACGAGGATCCCGATGCGCCCAAGCCGCTGCGACGCACCGGTCAGACGCTTTCACTTGGCGACACGAAACCTGTCCATCAGGCTATGCTTGAATCGGGCTCCGGCTGGCAGACGGTGGAATTCGAAACGAACAAGGGTCGCTATGTCTGCTTCGAAGCGCTGGATTCCCAGGGCGGCGACGGCTTCACGACCTGCGCCGAGTTGCGCGTATTGAATGGCACAGGCAGCGAGATTCCTTTCGCTCAATGTCGCGCCATCTATGCAGACAGCGAGGAATTGGCGAGTGACGAAGGTGCGGCAACAAACGTCCTCGATGACAAGCCGGACACATTCTGGCACACGCAATGGCAAGGCGGATCGCCAAAGCACCCGCATTACCTCGTCATCGATCTCGGACGCGAGGAGTCTGTATCGGGCGTGCGCATCCTGCCGCGACAGGACAGTCCCAACGGACGGATGAAATCGATCCGTGTCTATGTCAGCGCGAGTAAGTTCGAGGGACTTTGATTGCCTTCGAATAAAATGATTCTTGAAGTACCCGTTGAAACAATCGACGAAGCCCGCGCGGCGGTCGAAGCCGGCGCCGATCGCCTTGAGCTGTGTGCATCGCTCGACGTCGGCGGGCTGACACCGGCCGAGGAGACCCTCTCGCAAATTGCCGAATCGGCGACCGTTCCGTTTGTCGTCATGATTCGTCCACGCGCCGGCGACTTCGCTTATCACGCCAAGGAGGCCGATGCGATGGAGCGGTCGATCACAATGGCGCACGTTTATGGCGCCGAGGGCGTCGTCTTCGGCGCGTTACTGAAAAACAGGACCATTGACGTCAAGCTATGCAGTCGCCTTGTCGCATCGTCCGTGCCGGACTGCGTGTTTCATCGAGCATTCGATTGCGTGCCCGATCCATTGACCGCGCTGGATCAGCTCATGAAGTTGGAATTCACGCGAATCCTGAGCTCGGGCGGAGCCCCTTGCGCTGGCGATGCCACTGGCATCGAGGCCCTCGCCCGGCTGATCGAGCGCGCGGCCGGTCGCATCAACATTCTTCCCGGCGGCGGGATTCGGCCAGCCAACGTCGCTTCGATCATCAAGGGCACGCGCTGCACGTCAATTCACAGCTCGTGCCGCGTCCCCACTGTCGGCGGGTCGCGCCTCGACCCTTCGCTCGTGGCCGAATTGCGCCGGATCATCGACCATGCCGCTTGACGCCGGCGCGACCCGGCGCGACTGTATCGCGGTCGCTGCGTCCGATCGCCCCCTGCATCATCGAGGCCAAGCGCGAAATGCTCGCCGCCTTCTCTTACCCCATCGACGGCTCGATTGTCGGTTTCTATCTCTTGGTCACCATGATCGCCGGAATCATGGTGCGCAAGTACGTCTCCAAGGTGGATCACTTCCTCGTCGCCGGTCGGGAGATGAACGTCTATCTCGGCATCGCCTCGCTCGCGGCCACCGAGTTCGGCATCATCACCTGCATGTACACGGCCCAGAATGGCTACAAATATGGATTTGCGGGCGCGACGCCCGGCATCATCCAGGCCGCGGCCATGCTGCTGATCGGCCTGACCGGCTTCTGCGTGAAGCCGCTGCGCGACTCGGGCGTGATGACCATTCCGGAATTGTTCGAGCGCCGATTTGGGCCGCGCATCCGCTGGCTGGCGGGCGTGGTGATCGCCCTGGGCGGCCTGCTCAACATGGGCATCTTTCTGCGGGTCGGCGGCGAGTTCCTGGTGATCACGGTCGGCTTCGATCCGCGCTATCTTGAGATGACCATGACCGTGCTGCTGGTCGCGGTCTGCGTGTACACCATCCTCGGCGGCATGCTATCGGTGCTGATCACGGATTTCCTGCAGTTCATCGTGATGAGCGCGGGCATGTTGGCGGTGACGTACCTGGTGTTGTGGAAGGTTGGCTGGAGCAGCTTGATCTCAACGGTAGAAACGAAGTACGGCCCCGGCGGCTTCAACCCGATCATCAACAAAGAGCTGGGTTGGTCGTACATCATTTTTCAAATCTGCATTCAGACGGCCGCGACGCTCTGCTGGCAGGCGGTGACCGCGCGGTTGCTGGCTGCCAAGGACTCGCGCACCGGTCGCAAGGTCTTCACCGGCACGGCCATCTTCTTTTTCTGTCGATTTCTGATTCCGGGACTGTGGGGCATCGCCGCTCTGGCCACGTTGACCCAGGCGTCATTCGCGCACCTGTCCAAGGACATGCAGGCCAACCCGTCGCTCTTTGCCATGCCGGTCTTTGTGGCGACGTTCGTGCCGGTTGGGTTGATGGGCCTGCTCATTGCCGCAATGCTGGCGGCGGACATGTCGACTGATTCGTCGTACATGCTGACCTGGGCAAGTGTGATCTACAACGACATCCTCGGGCCCTTCCGGCGCGGACGCGTGGTGAGCGAGAAGCGCGGGCTGCTGTGGAATCGCATGATTGTTGCCCTCATCGGCATCTACCTGCTTTTCTTCGGGTTGTGGTACAAGCTGGAGGGCGACCTGTGGACCTATTGCACGATCACGGGATCAATCTATCTCGCCAGCATGTCGGTGCTGCTG
>CAYXEY010000109.1:0-11220 GCA_964464105.1 uncultured Planctomycetaceae bacterium | reverse complement strand
AGTTCATCAACAAGAAAAACACAGGCCGCGTGTGGAGTTTTCGTGATGTGACCCATCGGCGGCGACTGGAGGAAGCGCGCTTTCGGCTCGCCGCCATCGTTGAATCGTCAAACGATGCCATCGTCAGCAAGACACTGGAGGGCCGCGTCACCAGTTGGAACGACGCCGCTCAGCGACTATTCGGATATACCGCCGACGAAATGATCGGCCGTCTCGTGACCGTTCTGATTCCGCCCGACCGGATCAGCGAAGAGCGCGACATCCTGGAGAAAATCCGCCGCGGTGAGCGACTCGAGCATTACGAATCGGTTCGCATGCGCAAAGACGGCTCAACCTTCGACGTGGCGCTGACCATCTCGCCGATCAAGGATGCCGAGGGCCGCATCATCGGCGCATCGAAGATCGCCCGCGACATCACCGATCGCAAGAAGGCCGCGCGGGAGCGCGAACAATTGCTGGAGGCCGAACGCGCCGCCCGATCAGAGGCTGAGCGCGTCAGCCTGCTCAAGGACGAGTTCCTCGCCAACATTTCGCACGAACTGCGCACGCCGCTGAACGCCATCTTTGGTTGGGCCCAGTTGCTCTCGTCGGGCCGCGCCAATGAGGACGATTTCACCCAGGGTATCGAGAGCATCGAGCGCAACGCCCGCCTTCAGGCCCGGCTCATCGAGGACCTGCTGGATATGAGCCGCATCGTATCGGGCAAGGTGCGCCTCGATGTGCAGCAGACTGATCTCGCGGCGGTTGTCGAACAGGCGGTGAGCGCGGCCCGACCTTCGGCCGAGGCCAAGGCGATTCGACTTCGCCAGATCATCGACCCCCACATTGGCAGCGTGTCGGGGGATCCGAACCGCCTGCAACAGATCGCGTGGAACTTGATTGCCAACGCGATCAAGTTCACTCCCAAAGGCGGCGCGGTGGAGGTGGTTCTCCAGCGCGTGAATTCGCATCTTGAAATCGTTGTGACCGACTCGGGCGCTGGCATTCCACCGGACTTTCTACCGCACGTCTTCGAGCGCTTCCGCCAGGGCGATGCCTCCATTACGCGACGGCACGGCGGACTGGGCCTTGGTCTGGCCATCGTGAAGCAACTGGTCGAACTGCACGGCGGGTCGGTCCACGCCGCAAGCGAGGGCGAGAATCGCGGCTCGACCTTCACGGTCAGTCTCCCCGTATCGCCGGTGCGCGACTTCAGTCGGCGCGAGCATCCCGGCACAATGTCAAAATTCGGCACTGAATGCGATGGTTTCGATCTCAGCAACCTGAAGGTGCTTGTGGTGGAGGACGAAGCCGACGCGCGAGAGTTGATCAAACGCGTGCTTTCAAATTGCAAAGCCGATGTCATCACCGCGGCCAGCGCGACCCAGGCCCTCGAAATGCTCAGGGCCGGCAAGCCCGACGTGGTGGTCAGCGACATCGGCATGCCTGAAATGGACGGTTACGAGTTTATCCGCAAAGTGCGACGCCTTCCGGCTGCCGAGGGCGGAAACACCCCGGCCATCGCGTTGACGGCCTTCGCCCGCTCGGTGGATCGCACCCGGGCCATGATCGCCGGGTATCAGATACACCTGTCCAAGCCGATCGAGCCGCAGGAACTGCTCGCCACCGTCGCCAGCCTGTCAGGCCGGACGCGGACGCACGGTGAATAGCGCCCTGCGCCGCCGGTTTCATGTCTTTTTTTGTTTTCTTCGTGACACTCGCCCGGTTGTAACGACTATCTAGACGGTGGACTCTGAGCGACAGCGCGTGGGAGGCTGACTGAGGCTGAATGTTGCATTGAAAGAAAAAAAGGGCCGCCCCCTAGAACCGACACCATGGGGCAGCGTATAAATGTGTACGTGCGAGCCCGCCCTCGAACGACTCATCACGCCGACCTGTTAGTATCCCAGGATCCACTCGCACCAGCCCGGCCCTTGGCGCGCCGGTGCCAACGGCAATACGGCCGGATGCGGGCCGTCAACCAATCTCCCGGAGCCGAATCATGTCAACCGAATCAGCCTCACCGGCGGTCGCTCTGGCGCGCGAGAATGTACAGGAATTCGTCAGTCGCGTGCGAGCCATCCGCGAAAACCTGCACCGCGTGGTCGTCGGTCAGGACGACGTCATTGATCTGCTGCTGACCTGCGTGCTGACCGATTCGCACGCCCTGCTGGTCGGCGTGCCCGGCCTGGCCAAGACCCTGCTGGTCAAGGCGCTGGCTTCGGCCTTCGACTGGAAATACGCCCGCATCCAGTTCACGCCCGACCTCATGCCCTCCGACATCACCGGCTACGAATTGCTTGGCCGCGACACCGACGGGGCCGCCCGCGGCATGGTATTCAGACAGGGGCCTGTATTCGCAAACCTCATTCTCGCCGACGAAATCAACCGCGCCGCCCCCAAGACACAATCGGCCCTGCTCGAAGCCATGGCCGAGCGACACGTGACCGTCGGCGGAAAGACCTATCCGCTGGAGGAGCCGTTTCTGGTCGTGGCTACGCAGAACCCGATCGAGCAGGAAGGCACCTACCCCCTGCCCGAGGCCCAACTCGACCGGTTCATGATGGAGATCATCATGCAATACCCCACGCCGGCGCAGGAGGAGAAGATCGTCATGCTCACGGCGGGCGGTCAGCCGCCGCTGCCGCCGGCGATCTTCAAGCGGGCCGATTTTCTCTCGCTGCGCCAGCTCATTCGCTCGGTGCCCGTTCCGGCCAGCGTCACGTCGTATGCCGTCAAGCTGTGTGGCGCGAGCCGGCCGGGCGACGCCCGGGCCGCGAAATTCGCCAGTGATTACGTCGCCTGGGGCGCGGGGCCGCGCGGAGCGCAAAACCTCGTCGCCGGCGCGAAGGCGCGGGCCCTGCTGGACGGACGCACCGCGCCGACCACCGAGGACGTTCGCGCGATCGCACCGCACGTGCTGCGGCATCGCATTATTCCCAACCATCGCGCCATCGGCGACGGCGTATCGGCATCGGACATCATCAATCAACTGGTCGTGGCGGTCGCGGCATGACACAACAGGCATCCACCTCGCAAATGCTTGCCCAGCCGCCCGCTTCGACCGGCGGCGCGCGGCGGAGTCGTTTCCTCGATCTCAAGGCCATCGCGGCCCTTGAGCATCTGAAGTTCACGACCCGCCAGCGCGTCGAAGGCGCCTACAGCGGCCAGCACGTCTCGCGCCAGCTCGGCGGCGCGGGCGAGTTCGCCGATTATCGCGAATACGTGGATGGCGAAGACCTCCGCTGGCTCGACTGGAAAGTGCTCGGACGCACCGGCCGAAGCTACATCCGACTTTTTCAAGACGAGACCAATCTCATCTGCACCCTTGCGATCGACACCAGCGGCTCGATGCGCTTCGGCGATATCACGCCCGGCGGATCGAAGCTCGACTACGCGAAGTTCCTCGCAACCGCGATGAGTCACGTCATTGTTCGTCAGCAGGACCAGGTCGGTCTGGCCCTCATCAGCGACGGCTTGCGTGAACATCTCGCGCCCGGCGGCACGCCCAGTCATGCCGCCGTCGTGCAGTCAGCCATCGAACAGGCGGCGACGATGCCGAAGAGCGATCTCCACCACGGATTGCGCGTTCTGTTCGAGCGCAGCCCGCGACGCGGCGCGCTCATTCTGGTCAGCGATTTCCTGATGGAGAATCTGGAAGAGACGTTTGCCGCCGTTCGATTATTCCGCCACCGCCACTGGGAGGTGGTCACTCTGCACCTGGTGCACCCCGAAGAGGAGCGTCTGCCGGCCGGCGCGGCCTATCGTTTCGAAGGACTGGAGAACGAGGGGCTGGTCAACTGCTCGCCGGAGGAAATCCGCGCGGCCTACTCCAAGCGCTTCGCGACCCATTGTGCGACGGTGCGCAAGCTCGCGATCGCCAGCGGCTGCGATTACAGGCGCGTTTCGACGGAAGTGCCCTACCTGCGCACACTCGCGGGTTTCCTGGTGGATCGAATGACGTAGTGACGTACATCGTGGCAGGCTGAAACGAGGCACGGCGATGTTTGTTCATTCCTGGGCGATTGCGGTGGGAGCGGCGGCACTGGGTTTGCCCGTGTTGATCCACTGGCTCACGCGGCCCCGACCGGTTCGCCTGAATCTCTCGACCATTCGAATGGTGCAGGAGATCGTGCGCCAGCGCCGCGCCCGCTCGCGAATTCGCGACTGGCTCATCCTGCTGTTGCGATCCGCGGCCGTCGCCCTGCTGGCCCTTGCCTTCGCACGACCGTTGTTCAACAAAAAGCCGATTGTCGCGGCGGAGGATGACGACGGCAGCGCTGTGCGCGTCGTCGTGGTCGACCAGAGCATCAGCATGGGCGCGCTTTCCGGCGGAGCAACCCTGTTTGAACGGGCCCGCGGCGTCGCGGCGGCGCACCTCGAGCGTTCCTCCGATCGCAGGACAAATCTCATCCTGGGCGGCGCGCGCCCCCGAGCCGTTTTCGATGCGCCGCAAAGCAACACGGATGCGTTGCGCGAAGAACTGGCGGATGCGGCGATTCGCACCGAGCGCTTCAATGCCGCGGCGGTGATCCACGCGGCCGGCGAAATGCTGGCTCGCTCGGGCGATGAAAATGCAAAACGACAACTCGTCATTATCAGCGATTTTCAACGATCCAACTGGGCCTCGGCCGATTTCTCCTCGATTCCGCGGAATACAAACATCCAGCTCGAATCCGTGGCCCCGGCCCAAACGGGTCCGAATGTGGCCATCCTCGGCGCCGGCGTTTCGGGCCGCGCCGAGCTGGGCCGTCCCGGACTGCTGGAAATAGACATCGGAAATTATTCGTCCGCGCCGCGGACCGTGGAGGTCGACATCACCCTGGAAGAGGCCACCTATCGCCTCCAGGGCAAGTGCATGCCGGGCGTGAAGACGACGCTCACGCGCGAGATCGAGTTTCCGCGCGAAGGCTGGGTCACCGGCGAGGCCAGGCTGGTCAATCTCGAAGATTCGATCGATGTCGACAATTCCCGCGCGGTCGCGGTGCTGGTCCGTCCGGCACGGGTCTATGCCCTGCTGACCCGCGAGCCGGCTGATCGGCGGCCTTCAGCGAGCTACTACGTCGATCGCGCCCTCGCGCCCATTGAAGCGCGCGGCGGTCAAAGCGCCGAGCGCGTTGTGCGCTGCGACGCCGCCTCGCCCGATCAGAGCACGCTAGCGTCCGCCGATCTCATCGCCATCGTGCGGCCCGGTCGACTCAACCAGGAAACCGTGGGCATCCTCGCCGGTTTGCTTCGACGCGGCCGCCCGCTGCTTTACGTTGCGAGCGAAACCGCCGACGCGACCAATCTGAAAACGCTGGCCGAAGCGGCGGGTTCGGGCCTTTCGATGCCCGTTGAATTCGCCCCGCCTTCGCGCAGCCGCCCGTCCGGCAGTTACTACCTGGCTGAGGTGCGCGAATCGAGCCGGCCCTTCCGTGCATTTGGAGATCGCCTCAACGACGCGGTTCGTCCGCTGCGTTCGATCCCCGGGCTTGTGTCGCGTCGAACCGAAAACGGAATTCCCGAGGACATCCTTGCGACATACAGCGACGGCTCCGCCTGCATCGTGCTCTCGCGCATGGGCGACGGCGCGCTCGCCGTGCTCAACATCGACCTGACGCGATCGAATCTCCCGCAACTGCCCGCCTTCGTGCCGATTCTCGGCGATCTCGCCGCTGAGATGCTGGTAAAGCGCACCGCGCGTCAATCGATCACTTGTGGCGAATCGGTCGCGGCCTATCTGCCGGTGTCGGTCGTCGGAACCGAGGGCCTGCGCATACTCGGCAAAAGCGACGGCGAATCCTCGAATGGCGAACTCGTGAACGATCCACAGGGCGTTCTTTGGCGCTGGCCTGCGGCGGGCGCGCCGGGCATCTATCGCGTGCAGCGATCGGACGAAACGGTCATGGCCGTGGCCTGCGGCGTATCCGGCGACGAATCCGATTTGCGGGTGCTCGATGCAAGTGTGTTTCAGGAGCGCCTGGCCGGCGGGCGCTCCCTGGGGTTTCGAACGGCGGCGGATACCGACAGCGGCGAGTCGGATCAGAGCTGGTGGTGGTTCGCCGCGGCATGCACGGCCTGCATGCTCGCCGAAATGGCCGTGCTGCGCATGACGCGAATGTAAGCATGTCGACACTCAGCTTGGAACCGCAGATCAGTCCCGTGCAATGGGCCGCCATTGCGCTGGCCGCGATCGTCGTGGTGGCGGTCTACGCGGCCCGCCGGCCCATCGCCCTGTCGCGCGTCCGCTGGGGCATGATCGTGCTGCTCATGGCGACGTCTGTCGCAATCGTCCTGGGCGTGATGCTCAACCCCACCTGGGTGACCGTGCTGCCGCCGCCGGCCGGCAAGCCGCGACTCACCGTGCTGGTCGATGCCTCGTGCAGCATGGCCACGCCCGACGCCGGAAATGATCGAACGCGCTACGACGCGGCCTGCGAGACGGCCCGCCGGATCGGCGAAAAATACATTGATGAGTATGACGTGCGGCTTTGCACCTTCACCGACCGCACCGCACCGGCCGAAATCTCCGACCTGGCGGCGAAACCGCCGAAAGGCCTGCAAACAGACCTGGCCGGCGTGCTGCGCGAAGCCCTCGCCGAGGAGCAGCCGCAGGGCCAGGCCGTGGTCCTGATGAGCGACGGAATTCAAAATGCCGCCGCCGGCGTTCGCGACGTGCTCGATGCGGCCCACCTCGCAAAAGCCATGACCGCGCCGATCTACTCCCTGGTCCTCGGCAGTGACGTCACCGTGACCGACATCGCCCTGCAACTCCGCTCCCAGACCGAATTGGCATTTGTCGATGAAGAGGCCGTCATTACCGCAACCATCGAGCATCAGGGTTGGGAGGGCGCCACCGATGTCATCCTTTCGCTCGACGGCCAGGAAACCGAGCGACGCGACGTCCGGCTCGTGGGCGACGCCGCCGCCGTGATGCGTTTCGCCGTGCGCCAGAAGAAGCCGGGCCTTTACCGGTACGACGTTCGGGTCGAGCCCGCGCCGGGCGAGATCAGCGCGGCCAACAATGCCGCGAGCTTCATTCTGCGTGTCGTTGACCAGCCGATTCGGGCGCTCATGCTCGAGGGCAAGCCCTACTGGGATTCCAAGTTCCTGATTCGCACGCTGACCGCCGACGCCATCTTCGATCTGGACAGCATCGTGCACATGGCCGAAAGCCGATTCCTGCGGCAGAGTCATCCGCGGCAGAAGAGCGCCGCGGCGTCGGATGCGTCGGCCTCTACACCGGTCAAGCGTAAGACCGAGTGGAAGGTCTTGAAATCCGCGGCCGAAGTTCTGGCCGACGCGGAAAAATTAAGACAGTATCAAGTGTTGCTGCTGGGCCGCGAGTCCGATTCGTTCCTCGACGAAAACGCCCAGGCAGTTCTGCGAAAGTGGATCGTCGACGACGGCGGCTCGCTGATCTGTTACCGCGGATCGCCGACGGCCCAATTGACCGAGCGCATGGCCAAGATGCTCCCGGTGCGGGTCACGGCACAGCGCGAGTCCCGCTTCCGGATGAAACCAACCGATTCCGGACGCTCGGCCACCTGGCTGCCGGGCAGCGACGATGCTGACGAAGGCGAAGTCCTCTCCGTGTTGCCGATGCTGGCCGCCGATGCGCGATCTGATTCACCCAAGCCCGCGGCTGTCATCGTCGCGACCGCACTCTCGTCCGATGGATCAAGCAACCCCGTCGTGACCTACCAATCCTACGGCGCGGGCCGTGTCGTCTATGTCGAAGGCTCGGGCATGTGGCGATGGGCTTTTCTTCCGCCCGATCAACAGGCTCACGATGCCGTCTACCTTGGCATGTGGCATCGATTGCTGGCCTGGCTGGTGTCGAGCACTGCCCTGCCGCCGGGTGAGACCATGGCCCTGCGCGGAGACAAGATCACCTTCAGCGAAGGCGAATCGGCCAGCGCGAGCCTTTTCATGCGCGCCGAGGCCTCTGCCGAGGGTCCGCCCAATATCGAATTGGCCGGCCCGGGCCTGCCTGAGCCGAAGCAGTTTACGCCCGCGCCTTCCAGCGGCGAATCGGGCACATATCGCGTGGTCTTTGGCGAGCTGCCGGAGGGCCGCTACCAGGCGCGGATCATCAACGCGCCGGCCGGCAGCACTGCCGCCGAGATCGCATTCGACGTTCGTGGATTTGTCCGCGAGCAGCTCGATCTACGCGCCCGACCGTCGCTGATGGCTCGCATTGCCGAGGAAAGCGGCGGCGCGATGGTTGATCCGAGGGACCCTGCCGCAATACGCTCGCATTTTCGCGATTATCTTGTTCGCAGCCGTCCGACCCAGATTCGCCGCACCCCCGCGTGGGATCGCTGGTGGGCCCTGGCCGGCAGTTTTGGATTGTGGGTGACGTCATGGGGCTTGAGGCGCATGAGCGGCTTGATCTGATTCACGCCGCCACGAGGAATACGCATGTCTGACCCAATGCTGAATGCAAGGCTCGGCGAGCTGCGCAAGCGAACCCTCAACGTGGGCTGGGGCAAGGCCGCTGCCCGCGCAGGGACCATCATTCTCGTCGCCATGATGGTCTTCATCTGGGCCGACGCCGCGGTCGATCTTCCGCCGGAATTGCGCATTAGCGCGAGCGTGATTGCCGCGTCGGCGGGGTTGATCGGCCTCGCCTGGGTCCTGCGCGACACGTTCCGCGCGCTGAATCGCTCGATGCTTGCCCGCCGACTGGATGCACACCTTGCCGCCGCGGGACAGATCGTCACCGGCGTTGACCTGATGGACGACGGCACGGTGCGCATGGGACTGGGCGCCGGCCTCGCCGAAATGGCCGTGCGGCGGGCGTCCGATCGAGCGGCCCAAGTGACGTCGCGTGAGATTGTGTCCAATCGACCGGCCATGGTTTCCGCGAGCATGTTGACGGCCGTCTGCGTCATCGCGATCGCGATCGCCATCATGCTGCCGGGACTGGCGAAAACCGAATTCCTCCGCTTCGCCGACCCCTACGGCGATCATCCCCCCTATTCGCGATTGGTGCTGCACGTTGAGCCGGGCAACGCCTCAGTGATTTACGGCGACGGCCTCGACGTGACGGTTCGCACGGAGGGCATGCCCGCCGAGCGCGTCGAACTGGTGCTTGAACCGGCCGACGGTTCACAGGCCGACGCAGTGCCCATGTTTCCCGAAAACAGCGGACGCTGGCGCACCACGATCGCCAACGTGACCGCGCCCGGCCGCTACTTCGCGCGATCGCGCAAGGCGCGCAGCCCGCGATACGACCTGAACGTGATCACCGTGCCGCGCATTCAGGAGGTTCGAATGCGCATCACGCCGCTGCCGTACACGGCGCTGCCGCCCTACGAAGGCCCGGTGCCCGAGGGTGGAATCAAGGGATTGAAAAACACCCGCGTAGAAATACAGGCAGCCAGCAACCGACCCCTGTCCGGCGGAACCATCACGATTCGCAACAAGGACGCCTCGGAGTCGTTTCCCCTGGCGAGCGGCTCGGCCCGGGACACGGCCGCCGGCGTCTTCGAAATCAAGGACAGCGGCACACTGGAACTGAACGTCAGCGACATCGAGGGCACGCGCTCGCGCGAGCCTTTTCTCGCCCAGGTCACCCTGCTCAAGGACGAGCGGCCGGTGGTGCGATTGCTGGAGCCCAAGCCGATGTCGCTGGCCACACCGAACGTGTCGCTGCCGATTGTGGTCGGCGCCGAGGATGATTACGGCATTTCGCGCGTGCAGCTCTTCCGCGGACTGAATGATTCACGCCCGCTGCCCATCACCATCGCCGAGCCCATTGCCCCGACGCCGGTTCACGACGCGACCCACAGCCTGCCGCTGGCCAGTTACGGCCTGCAACCCGGTGATGTGATCAAACTCTTCGCCCGCGCGGAGGACAACGACCCCGATGGACCAAAGGGCGCCGAAAGCGCCATCGCCGAAGTGCACATCATCTCCGTGCCCGACTACCAGCGGATGATGCTTTCGCAGCAGGGCATGGAGGTGTTGCAGTCCAAGTATCAGCAGGCCCAGCGGCGGATGGAGGCGTTGCAGGAGGAAATCGACAAGCTGGAGAAGGAGCTGGCCAAGGCCGCGCCCGGCAGCGAAGTCGACAAGGCGACGCGCAAGAAGCTGGAAGCCCTGGCGAAGCAGATGGCCAAAGACGCCGCAGAGATTCAGGAGCAGGCCGACAACAAGCTGCCCTTCGACGTGGATCAGGCCCTGTCCAAACAGATGGAGGAGCTGGCCAAGGCGCTCGAAGAATCGTCCAGGGAATGCAAGAGCATGACCGGACAACCGAAACTCTCCGCCGGCGATGCGCGCAAGAAGCTCGACGAATTGAAAAAGAAGATGAAGCAGAACCGCGAGCAATTCGATGAGGAAGCCATGAAGCCGATGGAGCATCTCGCTCAGGTCTATCCGCTGATGGAGGACCAAGGGCGTTTTGTTCAGTTGTATCAGCACCAGCGCGACCTCGCCGAGCGGTTGCAATCCATGAAGGGTTTAAAAGATCCCGACACGCCAGCCAACAAGGCGCGAATTCGTGAACTTGAGGAAGAGCAGGCAGGCATCCGCGAGGAATTGCGCGCCTTAATCGATGACATCGAGGGCCACGTCGAGCATTTGCCGGATGACCCGAAGCTCGACGATCTGCGCAACACGGCGAAGGAGTTTGCCGCCGCACTTCGCGCGAGCGATGCCGATCGGCAGATGTCCGACGCGGAATCAGCATTGGGCGAGCGAGCCTGCGATCGCGGCGCCGAATCGGCCCAGGCGGCGGCCGATACGCTTGAGAAGTTCCTCAGCAAATGCAAAGGCATGGGCGAAAAAGGCGGACAGTGTCTGAAGTTCCAACCCAAGCTGGCCTCGTGTCTGGGCGACACGGTTCAGCAGATGCAAAACGCGATGGGGATGGGCCAGGGCGCGGGCATGGGCAATGGCTACAGCGTCAGCCAGAACACCATGCAAAACGTCGGGCTATACGGCAATCTCCCGGTCATGGGCGAGATGTCGCGCAGCGGCAGCGGGCGCGACGGGACGTGGACGGCCGGCCGCGGAGGAGATCGCAATGGCAACGATCGAACGCAGTCGGACTGGTCGACTGCACAAGGCGCGGGCAGCCGCGGCGCCGCGGGCGGTGGCGATGCGGTGCCTGCCGAATATCGACATCGCGTAAATGAATATTTCCGGCGTCTGGCCGACGAGGCCGACGACGATGCGCCTTCGGGCAAGTAGGGACGGATGCACATGTTGACGAGCTTAATTAGACGGCGTTCATTTTCCGACATTGAA
>CAYXEY010000108.1:0-11262 GCA_964464105.1 uncultured Planctomycetaceae bacterium | reverse complement strand
CCAGCATTGAAGACAAGGTGGTGAAGTTCGCCGACAAGGAGCGGCACCAGATCTTTCTGGAGCCGGAGGGCTACGACTCTGATCGCATCTACTGCAACGGCATCAGCACCTCGCTGCCGGCCGACGTGCAGAGCGAGATGGTGCGGCGGATCGCGGGCCTGGAGCGGGCCCGGATCGTGCAGATGGGCTATGCGGTGGAGTACGATTTCGTGCCGCCGCACCAGACCCTGGCGACGCTGGAGACCAAACGCGTCAGCGGTCTCTATCTGGCGGGGCAGATCAACGGCACCACCGGCTACGAGGAGGCGGCCGGGCAGGGGCTGGTGGCGGGCGTGAACGCGGCCCTGGCCTGCCTGGGGCGCGAGCCGTTGGTGATGCGCCGCGACCAGAGCTACATCGCGGTCATGATTGACGACCTGGTGACCCAGGGGACGATTGAGCCGTATCGCATGTTCACCTCGCGGGCGGAGTATCGCCTGCTGCTCCGCAGCGACAATGCCGACGCGCGGCTCACGCCGCTGGGCCGCGAAATCGGTCTGGTGGATGACGCCCGCTGGGCGCGGTTCGACCTGAAGCGGCAGGCCTCCGCAGATTGCTACAAATGGCTGCATGAAACGCGGCTCGATGGCGACACGCTGGCCCACTGGCTGACACGCACCGACGCCGGCGGGCGTGATCGGGTGGATATCGCGGCGTGGCGCCGCCGGATCGGCGACGTCGTTCCCGGCATTGCCGAGTCGCTGGCGAATGAAGCCGCCGAGTCGGCGTTGATCTCAATCCGCTACGGCGGCTACATCGAGCGGCAGCAGCGCGAGGTGGACAAGTTCGTGCGGCTGGAGAGCCGGCGCATTCCGGACAATTTCGACTATCGCGGCATTCGCGAGCTGCGCGCCGAGGCCCGCGAACGATTCTGCTCGGTCGCGCCGCGCAGCGTGGGACAGGCCCGCCGCATCAGCGGCATCAGCCCGGCGGATATTTCAATTCTCATGCTCTATCTCGAAGGCCGCCGGCGGCTGTCGACCTGATGGCGGGCCTATTCCGCCGGGATCATTGATGCTTCGCGCTCCGCGAGAATCGGCTGCATCCTTGCGGGAATTCGATTCCCGCACTCCGGACAGACGCCCGAACGATTGCCGGTCAAATCGTAGTCGCACCAATGGCAGAGCCAGGGCGATAAGCACCGCTCGACGTCTTTGGCTCTGACACCCAGAAACCCCATCCGCAGTCCGGCCCGGCGCAGCAGGGCGGCTGCTTCCCAATGCACGAAAACCAGTGCGATGACATTGATGATGGGGACCAGGAAAAGTGCGCCGTACAGAAGAGAGAAAAAGAGGTTCTCGCCCATCGCATACTTGAGTCGGCTGGCTTGAATCGCGGTCCAGTACCACGCGCCCAGAAATGCAAAGCGCGAAATCTGATAGTTCGAAAAGGGAATGAGAAAAGGCGCGATGATGATCAAGGCGACGGGCACGACGAAGAGTAATACTGCTGCAAGAAACGAGAGCTGCAGGGCGCGATGGCGGGCAGCCACTGTTCTCTTGTTAACGAGGGCATCAAAGGGATAATGATCGTCGGGCGATGGCGAGGTGTGAACGTCAGCCATTGACCGAGCCCTTGACCTCTACGCCGCATTAGAGGAATCAGGCATAATTAACCGCCCGACTTGCGAAACACCGCCACGACGTCCTCGATCGGCACGACGAAGAGCTGGTTGTCGCCTTCGAAGTCTACTGGAATGGCGTGCTTGGGGTTGAAGAGCACCTTGTCGTACTGGCGGAGCGGGAAGTCTTCGTCCTTCTCGATCTGCGCCGAGACGGCCACCACGCGGCCGGTGATGGTTGGGATCTCGATGGAATCGGGCAGAGCGATTCCGCCCTTGGTGGTCTTCTTGTCGGCATCCTTGCGGATCAGCACGCGCTTGCCCAGCGGTTCGACTGTCTCGAGCTTGGGTCGCGCTGCCGATTTTGATTCAGACATCCGTATTCCTTCGCAATTCGCCCCGCTGACTCCGCAGATCAAAGGCGATTAATTCCGTTGACGTCACCCCGATTCCGATCAGAAGAGCGGATAAATAAAGGGCGCGGCCGCCGTGCCGGTCAGGAACAGGGCTCCGGCGATCAACCCGAGCACGAGCACGATCGGCAGCAGCCACCACTTCTTATTGTGTTTCAGGAAGTCGATGAACTCGGCAACGAGGCCCATGCGTCCGGCCTCTGCCTCGCGCAAAAACTCATTCTTTGCACCGGACTCCTGATCGTGGGTACTCATGGCTGTTTTTCTCAATGATTTACGGCCGTCTGAAATCAGATCGGGGCCCTGTTCATGATAGACCGATTGTCAGTGGGACTCAATCAAGCTCCGCCCCACGTCCGAGATCGATGATCCGGGGGGCACTTGCGCCTCATGCCAGCCGTTAAACCATGTTCCCGGACATGGGTTCCCAATCCTGCTTTGTGCTCTGTGTTTCCGCTTTCGTGGATGCGTGGGATCCGGTCTTGTCCAGGTGGGCCGACTCGGGCAAATACTCCGGCACGATTTTCATCAGGGCCGCTTTCAGTTCGTCGTCGCGCGCGGCGTCGGCCCGCACGGCCAATTCGTCCATCGCCCGGCAAACGGCGGGCCAGTCCTCGACTCGATTGCGCCAAATGTAAATCTGTTTGTGCTGGGTCGGGGCCATGTCCTCCCCCTTGACGCTCAGTTCCTCGAACAGCTTCTCGCCCGGCCGGACGCCGCTGAACACAATTTCGATGTCCTCGCCGGGACGCAGGCCGCTCAAGGTGATCATCTCGCGGGCCAGGTCGACGATCTTGACCGGCTCGCCCATATCGAGCACGAATATGTCGCCGTCGGAGCCGATGACGCCGGCCTGAAGCACCAACTGGGTCGCTTCGGGAATGGTCATGAAGTAGCGGGTCATCTTCGGGTCTGTGACCGTGACGGGGCCGCCGGCGGCGATCTGTCGCGCGAAGATCGGTACCACACTGCCGGATGACCCGAGGACGTTGCCGAAGCGCACGGTCATGAACTGCGTGCCGGAACCTTGCCGCAATTGCTGGATGTACATCTCGGCGACGCGCTTGGTGCAGCCCATGACTGACGTGGGGTTGACCGCCTTGTCGGTCGAGATCATGACGAAGCGCCCGACGCCATGGCGCTTGGCGGCGTCGGCGACGATGCGCGTGCCGACAATGTTGTTTTTGACGGCCTCGCTGACGTTGCATTCCATCATGGGGACGTGCTTGTGTGCGGCGGCGTGGAAGACCACCTCCGGGCGCAGCTCTCGGAAGACCTTGTCAATTCGCGCGTGGTCGCAGATGTCAGCGATGCGGCAAACGCGGGAAATCTCCGGCGCGAGTGAACCGATTTCGCGATCGATCTCGAACAGGTTGTTTTCGGCCTGCTCGATCATGATGAGCTGGGCGGGCTTGAAGCCGGCGACCTGGCGGCAGATCTCCGACCCGATGGAGCCGCCCGCGCCGGTGATCATGACCCGCTTGCCACATAGGAACGCCTGCAGGCCGGCCTCGTCGAGCTTGACCGGATCGCGGCCGAGCAGGTCGTTGATCTGCACGTCGCGCACCTGCGAGACCGTGAGGCGGCCGGAGATCATGTCTTCGAGCGGGGGAATGATCTGGAAACGGACGTTCATGCCCGAGCAGCTTTCGACAATTTCGCGGAGGGCCTTGTGCGGAAGGCGCGGCAGAGCGATCAAGACTTCGGAGATGTTGTGCGATTCGCAAACGTCGCGAACCTGGTTTACGGAACCGAGCACCGGCACGCCGTGAATCTCCATGCCGCGCTTGGTGATGTCATCATCGAGGAATCCGAGGATGTGATATTGCTGGACAGGCATGCGGCGCGATTCGCGAAGAAGGGCTTCGCCGGCATCGCCTGCGCCGATGATGAGGCAGCGCTTGGTTCCGCCGCGCGCGACCGGGCGCGTCTCTTCGAAGTAAAGGCGGACCAGAATGCGCACGCCGCAGACCAGGGCGATGGTCACGCCGAGATCAAGCCCGAAGACTGATTGCGGGAATTGATATCGTTTCGGCTGTCCCGTCGTCGGCTCCGGGATCGGCTTGCCGGATTCATCGAGAGGATAATAGAAGAGAAAATTAGGCTGCTGGGGAAAGCCGGTGAAGCGAAAACTGTAGTACCTCTCAATGCCCCAGACGATGGCGATGAATCCGGAGGTTGAGATGATGGATGCTTTGAGTACGGACCATAGGTCGCGCATGCCGAAATAGCGCCACCCGCGGCGAAAGAGGTTCATCTTCCAGAACAGCACCATCTTAAGGACGAGGACGATCGGGAGCATGCGGAGCCAGAATGGCTTGAGCCACCATTCAAACAGGGTGGCATTGAAGTAAATGCAAAATGCAAAAAACAGCGATGTTGCGAAGATCAGGAAATGCAGAATGACGGACGTAGCAAGCCCGTAGCGCAGCCTCCATCGCTCCATGCGGTCGCTTGCAATGCGTTGCGAGTTGGGCATTCCGTTTGATTCCGATACAAGCCGGGCAGCCGATGCCAGCCCCCGGCCGCCTTTTCAGGCGACTTCATGAGACACAAAACGCGCCGTTCGACTCCTGCGGCGGAGGATCGCGAATTCGCGTCGCTTACTTTGGTGAGTCTGGCGAATTCATCAAGGATTTGAGTTGATCCGCATATCGCTTCACGTTCTCGCCATCGTCGCCGGGAATGGTACGGGCAGCCGCCTGAGCCGCCGAGACCGCGGTGGGGAGATCCTTGTTGTGCCAGGCGAAAAACGAGAGAAGCAACTGGCCGGCGGGCTGAACCTTGTCCGATGCCGCGTCGCTGGCGAGATTGCTGACGAGGTTAAGGCTCTTTTCAAAATCCAGCGTGTCACCGTAGAGTTGTTGGATGACCAGCTGAATGTCCTCCAGTTTTTCGGCGCGTTTGATAGCCCCCAGCAGACTATTGAAAGCACGGCTGTAATCCCGTGTTTCCATCGCGACAAATGTGTCAATGGCGCAGGGCCACGCGCTCTTTCGGTCCAGGCCGCGACAGATTTCCACGCAATCCCGGGCGCGCACGTAGTTCTTTGTTTTGAAAAACTCCAGTGCTTCTGCCTTGTAATCCTCGTACTTCTTGCGGAGCCGCTCCGCCATGGCGTTGTCGAATGCACGCAGCGAGGCGCCTTCCTCCTCCGGCATCAACATCAGAGGATTCGGATTCGGTGTCACCTCGTGGCCGGGCCGGATGGGGGCCGCGTCGTATATTGCCATTTCGGTGGACGAAAGGATCTGACCGAGGGCGCTCTTTGGGCGAAGCAGATTGGCGTTGGAGTGCAATCGTTCGACCGGAAGTGTAAACCGCTCTCGACGGGCCATGACCGAGTCCCAGTCCGCCAATACACCCGTGCTGCGAATGTCGGCCGCTCCAATGGTATTGCGGGCGATCTGGTGGCGGGTGGCAAAGGACTGCATCCGATTATTTTCGAAGGTCGTTGCCGAATTGGTTTGGCGCGGTCGAAACTCGAAGTTCGAAGGAATCCGATTGCTGGCGCCGCGATACCCCGGAATGCCTTCAGTGGGGTCTATGATGCCGCGAGGTCGCCCCATGGGCCGAAAGCCGCGGTTGGGAGACGTTAGCGCGGGGTCCGCTCCCTGGGGCCGCCAGGGCGACTGGGGAATATCAAAGCGCCCCGTGGTCGCTCCACCAACACGGCCAAAGGACTGCATCGGGTCCGAGCGTCCGACGATGCCCGGGTATTGCAGAGTTCCCACGGAAGAATAGGGCGGGTTGTATGTCGCGTTTTGACCGAAGGCATTCAGCCCAGCGGCACAGGCGAGAATAGGTCCCAGAATAAGATTGCGAAGCAGCATTCGACGGGTTCCAAGTTCATGTCGTTTCATCTTTTATGATATCGGCCGCGACGCATAGGGTCAATAGAATGACCGTCGTTGCCGACGGTAACACGAATTGTGAATTGTGAGATACGATCGTCGCAGGAGTGTCAGGTGAATGGCTCGCATTTCCTGGTTTTCAGTATCGCTGGCCTCGAAATGCCGAATTTTGTTCGGTTTGGCGGTGCTTCTCATCATCGCAGCGGCCCTGTTTATTCCGTGGCTGCGGATGAAAGATCTGGTCGACGAGGCGAATTTGCACTCTGCGCGCTTGATGGGACGGCTGGCGCTTTCGCGATCGAATCTATCGTCATCTGGTTGGGATCAGGCACAATCTGCGCTGGCGCGATGGTGGCCTTCGGGGTCGCAGGGCCAGCTGGGACTCCGCGGCCCGGTACCAAAATTGATTCCGTTATCGGACCCTTCGGATCCGCTGCCGCCACCGGGCGTGGACGACTTTACGGCACGGTCCATTTTGGTACTCGCCCAGAATAGCGCGCTGACAGAAGCGCCACCCATGCTTGAAGAGTCGGAGGAGGGAGGGCTGGTTTATCGCATCGCGCTGGCTGTGCGAGCAGTGGAAGGACGGTACCCGCCGGGGACGCTGCTTGGAATCGTGTCGGTGTCGTATCCGACGTCGACGGCCCGCGTGGAACTGCTCACCAATCTTGGCCTGAGCCTCATGGCGGGGGCGCTGGCGGGCATTCTGGCGGTGCTGGTGTTTTACCTGATCACCAATCGCCTCATTTTGTCTCCGGTGCGCGAACTGACCGAGGTGGCCAAGAGCGTCTCGCAGGGCGAGCACAGCGTGCGCAGTCAGATCGCGACGGGTGACGAGTTTGAGGAGCTGGCCCGGGCGTTCAATGCGATGCTGGCGCACTTACAGGCTTCAGAGAACGAGCTGCGCACGATCAACCGCAGTCTCGACACGCGTCTGGGTGAGCTGGCCGAGCGCAACGTGGCCCTGTTTGAATCAAACAAGCTCAAGAGCCAGTTTCTCGCCAACGTGAGCCACGAGCTGCGCACGCCGCTCACCTCGATCATCGGCTTCGCGGAATTGCTGCGCGAAGCATCGGCAGGCGATGGCGGCGGCGGACGGTTTCTCCGGTATTCTGAGAACATCATGTCCAGCGGGCGCCTGCTGCTGGGCATCATCAATGATCTGCTCGACCTGGCCAAGATTGAGGCCGGCAAGATGGACCTGCACCTCGGGCCGGTCGAACTACCGCAATTGGCGGAGAACCTGATCGATTTCATGCGGCCGCTGGCGCAGAAGAAAAACCTGCAACTGGCGGCCGACGTGCCCGACTCGTTTCCGACGATCACCTCGGATTCCGGGCGCATTCAGCAGATTCTCTACAACTTGCTGTCGAATGCGGTCAAGTTCACGCCCGATGGCGGAATCGTGGAGTTGAAGCTGCGCGTGGCCGACGATGCGCACGTCACCCTCGCGGTCCGCGACACCGGCGTGGGCATCGCGCCCGAGCAGATGGTCAACGTCTTCGAAAAATTCAGACAACTGGATGAATCGATGACCCGCGAGCATGGCGGCACCGGGCTGGGCCTGGCCATCAGCAAGGAACTTGCCTCGGTGCTGGGCGGCACGATTATCGTGGAGAGCGAAGTGGGCAAGGGCTCGATCTTCACCGTGCGCCTGCCGGTGCAGGCGCCCGATCCGGTGCAGCCGCATGCGGAGGTTCGACTCAATTGACGGCTGGCGCGGATCATGATGGTGTTGCGTCTGCATCCCGGCCGCGACGCCGACGCGTGCTCGTTTTCGCCATTGCTTCCGTTGTAATTGCCTTAATCACGGGAGAATGCGTGATCCGCCTTGCTGGATTGGAGGGCGTGGTCTACGAGCCGCGTCGATTCGAATCGCCGACCGGCGGCGTGCCGTTCGAGATGATCCCGGCGCCGGACGATCCGCGTTTCTTTGCTTACTCACCCAATTCGCAATTTGCCTCGATTTACGATCCCCGCGGCGACATGCGCGGATATCTCGGCTCATCCGGTCGTGTCGACTACCGCATCGATGGCATGCGCATGCGCCGGCATGCGAAGAGCAACGTGTCGATAGCCGGGCCGACGGTGTTGTGCCTCGGCGATTCGTTCACATTCGGCGAAGGGGTGCGAGAGGGCGACGCGTATCCGGCGCAGCTCGAGAAGCTGCTCAACCAGGGCGGCGGCCACGTGGATGTTCAAGTCTTCAACGGCGGCGTGCAGGGTTACGGCACGCGACAGGAACTTGCGTACTTTGAAGGATTCGGACGCAAACTGAAGCCAAACGTCGTCATTCTTGGATTCGTGCTGAATGACGCGTGCGATATGGGGGAAACGATTGCGCAGAACGACGCCATGACTCGCGCGTTTGAACCGTCAGCGATCGGCGGCATCTCGGCGATCTGGCGAACCATCGAGCGACGGCGACATCAGTCGCAATTACAAAATGCGTTTTTTCGCCAGATTCGCAGCGGATTCAATTCCATTGAATGGGACAATTGCCGCGTGGCCCTGGAGCGTTTCCGCGCGATTTCATCCGAGGACGGCTTCGAATTTCTCGTGGTGATCTTTCCGATCTTCTGGCAGTTGGATGGAAATTACCCGTTTGACGATCTGCACGCAAAGGTCGCCGAGGCATGTCGTGAGGCGAATTGCGAATACCTCGATCTCCGCGACAAGTTCCGCGACAGATCGTCGGATGCGTTCTGGGTGCACCCCACCGATCAGCACCCTAACGAAATAGCGCACGAGCGGGCGGCGCAGGCCATTGCTCCGCGCGTTTCCGAAATATTGCGGACTACGAAGGTCGATTCCAGACCCTGAGCAGACCGAACGCTCCCAATCGGTTTCTGGCTTTCATAGACTGAGAACCAACAACTGTGAACTGACAATTCTTACTTCGCGGTGACGCTGTCGATTGCGGCGGCGATGTCCTTCTTGGGCGTCAGGCCGACAAACTTCTTGACGACCTTGCCGTCCTTGAACAGCAGGATGGTGGGGATGGACTGCACCTGGTAGCTGATGGCGGTGCTGGAATTGGAATCGGTATCCAGCTTGCCGATCTTGGCCTTGCCGGCAAACTCGGTGGCCAGCTCGTCAATGGTCGGGCCCAGGGCCTTGCACGGCCCGCACCACTCGGCCCAGAAGTCGACCAGCACCGGCTCCTTGGCCTTCAGCACGTCGGTCTCGAAGTTCGAATCGGTGAATTCCCTGGTGTTGGCGCCGGCCATGTGGTCGCTCCCTTGGCTGTTGACGAACAAAATGCCGGCCCATGCGGCCAGCAAGACGAACGGGGCGATTCTAGTTAGTCGTTTCTTTCGCGTCAAAAAGGCAGTCTCCCTGTGTTGGATGTCAGTGTGGCCAAAGAGGTTACGGCGGAAAATCAGTTGCCATTCGCAGCTTACCACGTGATGATGCACCCATGGATTCCCGACGCGATTTTCTCACCACCGTGGGCGTCGCCGGCGCGGGGCTCATGTTCCCGCGGCTCGGATTCGCCCTGGACCCCGACTTCCAGCTCCCCAAGCCGGCGAGCGTCCCCGAGAAACCACTCGATCGCCCGGTCACCGGAATCATCATCGGCCACGGCTCGCGCGGGTCGCTTTACGGCTCGTTCGCCACGCAGACGCCCGGTCAATTCAAGATCGTCGGCGTCGCCGAGCCGATCACCTATCGCAATGCCGAGGCAGCGCGATTGCACGAAATTCCGCGGGCCGATCGCTTCGCATCGTGGGAGCAGGTTTTCGAGGGTCGCAAGAAGTGGGCCGACGTCTGCGTCATCACCACGCCCGACGATCTGCATTACGGACCGGCCATGGCCGCGCTGGAGCAGGGGTACGACCTGCTGCTCGAGAAGCCCATTGCCATGACCTGGAAGCAGTGCGAGGACATCCTCCAACTGGCGACGCGCAAAAAGGCAATCGTCGGCATCTGCCACGTGCTGCGCTACGCGCCCTATTTCGTGCAGATTCACGCCATCCTGCGCTCCGGGCTGATCGGCGATGTGCTCAGCATCCAGCACATCGAGCCAATCCATCACATCCACATGTCGCACTCATACGTCCGCGGCATCTGGCGCAATACGCAGGTGGCCCTGCCGATCATCCTCGCCAAGTCATGCCACGACCTGGACATTTTGCGTTGGTGGATCGACAAGCCCTGCCGCAAGGTGTCCGCGCTCGGATCGCTCGGATATTTTCGGAAGGAGTCCGCGCCGGCCGGCGCGCCGTCGCATTGCATGGACGGCTGTCCGGTTGAGAAGACATGTGCCTATTTCGCGCCGCGCGTGTACGTGACGGACAAGCTCTGGGGAACGAATCACATCATCACCGAGGACCGCAGCGAGAAGGGCATTCTCGAGGCCCTGCGCAAGGGCCCGTTCGGACGCTGCGTCTATCGGTGCGACAATGACCAGCCCGACCACTTCGTCAGCATGCTCGAGTTCGAAGGCGGCGCTACGGTCGCCTTTTCCATGGAAGCGATGACGTCATACCACGGCCGCCGCACCCGCATCATGGGCACCAAGGGGGACATCGTCGGAGACGAGCGCTACCTCGATGTTCATGTTTTCGAACAACGCAAGGCCGTCCGGTGGGATGTGCAGGAGGCCGCGAAGGATCTGAGCGGCCACGGCGGAGGAGACATGCGACTCGCGCATGATTTCGTCCAAGCCGTCGGCCGGCGCGATCCGTCGCTGCTCACCACCAATCTGGCGGCATCCATGGAAAGCCACCTGATGGGCTTCACCGCGGAAGCGAGCCGACAGGCCGGCGGCCAGATGATGCCGGTCAAGATGCCGGCGGCGTGAAGCGAAGGGGGGGCATTCGCTAATTGTCGGACGTCAATATTTGGGCGGGGCTGGAGCTACGAAGGCCGAACGCGGAACGCGGAAGTCGGAACGCGGAACGGAAATTGCAAAGGGTTAGCTTTCAAACGCGGATCGCCCCGACGGGGCGTTGGAATGTAGCCACGGGTGGAGCGACGCGGTCTCATGCGTCGCGCAACCCGTGGGAGCGGAATTCTCTTTTTTTCATTCCTGCCCCAAAGGGGCAGCGGAAGCGCGGATCCCGGGATGGACTTCGACACGCCCGCGCATGCGGACGAACCCTCTGCCCCTCCGGGGCAGAAACGATACAAGACCGAATCTCTCCACGGGTTCCGGTCGCCAAGCGACCTCCACCCGTGGCTACATCCTTGCGCCCCTGTCGGGGCTTACCGGATGGGCCACCCGAAGCTCGAAGCCGCCCCACTCGGCCCGGTTGGCACCCCGCCGGAGGCCTCAAACGAGGCCGCGCAAGCTCCCGATAATCACGCCGCCCGGAAATAGACTCCGCCCCGCACCTGAAAATCTACAAACGCCCGTATAAGCACCCTGCGCGACTTCCGCGCTGGCCAG
>CAYXEY010000107.1:0-11271 GCA_964464105.1 uncultured Planctomycetaceae bacterium | reverse complement strand
GCCAGCGCCGACGCGGGCGATCGCATTCTGGTCTTGAAATGGCCCTATGACATCGGCGGCCCCTGGCTCAAGCCGCAGCGCTGGGACGTCGTCGTCTTCAAGGATCCGCAGGACGGCGTGACCAATTTCATCAAGCGGCTCATCGGCCTGCCGGGAGAAGTCCTCGAGATCATCGACGGTGATATCTACACCTGTCCGATATCGCAGCTTTCGCCGGGGCTTATCGCCGAGCTTTCCAAGAAGCGGCCGCCCTATCAGAGCAACGATCCGCAATATCAGAAACTCACCGCGGAGCACTTCCGCGAGTTGGATCACAAGCTCACCATCGCCCGCAAAACCCGAGTCGCACAGGAATCGCTCTGGCTCAATCACTACGACCATGACTTTCCACCGAGCGGCGACCCGAACTTCCGCGGCGGTGACCCCTCCTGGGATCCGCCGCATTTCGAAGCGACCGGTCTGAACGGCGCCTCGCCCTGGCGAACCGATTCGCCGCGCATCACCTTCACGCCGACCGATCGGACCTCTCACGGCATTCAACTCGCCGGACAGTCGATTCAGGATCGTTACGGTTACAACCCGCCGATTCAGCACGGCTCGCCGGAGTCGGTCAATGTCGGCGACGTGCGGCTGCGATTCCTGCTGACGCCGCGAGGCAACGAAGGCCAGTTTTCGATGACCCTCGCCAAGGGCGAGGACGAATTCCGTGTGACCCTTCGCCCCGATGGGCAGGTCATCCTCGACAAGATCCTCGCCGAGGGTGTTCCCAAGCAGCAGGCGGTCGCCAAGGTCGATCCGTTCGATCCCGGCAAGCCGGTCGAGGTGAGCTTCTTCAATCTCGATTATCGAATCGCCCTCACCCTTGATGGGCAGGAAGTTATCAGCACGCGCGACAACCAATACACGCCCGACCTTTCGCGTTTACGCAAACTCGCCGACGGCAAGTCCGGGCAGGCGCGCATCAAAATCTCAGCCCAGGATTGGCCGCTTGAGTTACAGCATCTCACCATCGATCGCGATGTCTATTATCGAAGTTCGAGCGACGCCATGGGCACACCGGTAAAAACCCAGCCCAACGGCCCCACGTACAATTCCTGGGCCAACATCGCCGGCTGGGGCACGACCAACCACCCGATCCTCTTGCGAGAGAAACCCGGTGATTACTTCTGTTGCGGTGACAACAGCCCGCAGAGCAAGGACGGCCGCATGTGGGTGGACATTGCGCCGATGCTCGCCAAGCGCGAGGGCATCGCAGCCTATCAATACGGCACGGTGCCGGCCGACCAGATGATCGGCCGCGCATTCTTTGTGTATTGGCCGAGCGGATTCAAGGTTTTTTCCAGTCGCGTCGGCGTGATCCCCAACGTGGGTCGGATGCGCATCATTCGGTAGCGTCGAAGCGTTCGAGCACCTGCTCAATCCGCAACGTCCGTTTTTCACAGCGCGGCGGGTTTGGCACAGTTTTTCCACAATCGGACGCCAGGCGGGCACGAATCGGACACACGCGTGTGTGAAATCCACTCCAGGTGGCTTCCCTAAGTCTCCATTCGACCGAACATTGCCGCCCCAAACTACGCTAACTGTGTATTTCACAACCAATTGAAGCGACATTACACAGCCGTTATCTGTGAGGGTGCAGCCGCCATCGCGTTGGTCTATACTCCGCCCCCGACCCGCCGCGGCCCCCGGTCGGCCGGCGGCGACCCCGTCTTAAACAGGTTGTCCACAATGCCGGTCCGTGCCCTTTGGAACCCCTGATGTCCGCCGCAACCCACCTGCTAGAGGCCCGTCAGCTCGTCAAGATCTATGGTGGCCGCACGGTCGTGGACCGCGTGAATTTCCACGTGGGCCGCGGCGAAATCGTCGGACTCCTCGGCCGCAACGGCGCCGGCAAGACCACCAGTTTTCGCATGACCATCGGCATGGTCAAACCCGATGGCGGACAGGTGCTGCTCTCGGGCGAGGACATCACCAAACTGCCCATGTATCGCCGGGCGCAGAAGGGCATAGGCTACCTCTCGCAGGAAAACCGCGTCTTCGTTCGCCTGTCGGTGGAGAAGAATCTCTACGCGATCCTCGAAATGGTCCGCGGACTCTCAGCCGCTGAGCGGCGCGCTCGCGCCTATGAGCTGATGGAGAACTTCGGCCTGCTGCGCAACGCGAAGCAGGAGGCCCGCACGCTCTCCGGCGGCGAGCGGCGCAAATTGGAAATCGCCCGAGCGCTCATCACCAAGCCTGCGATCATCCTGCTCGACGAACCGTTCAGCGGCGTCGACCCCATCGCGGTGCAGGATCTGCAGCGCGAGATTCTGCATCTCAAGAATGATCTCGGTTTGTCGATTTTGCTGACCGACCACAACGTGCGGCAGACGCTCGAAGTGACCGACCGCAGCTACATTATCCACGACGGCCACGTGATCGCCGAAGGCCCGCCGCGCGAGCTGATCAACAGCCCGCAGGTCCGCGAAGCCTACCTCGGCACGACCTTCCGCGGCGATGAGTTCGACAAGCCGGTGGCGACGGCGCGAAAATAGCGCCACGACGAATTAAGAGAAGAACTGATTAACCTGTACCCGCCCGCTGTGCATTGCATCCAAGAACTGAATCTGGTAAATTGTCTTATTGTCTTGCGCCACGGCTGGCAACGCCTTGGCAGGTATTCTGCTGCGATGATTCACTCTGAGGTCAACCCATGCATGAAAACTCACACTGTTTTGCTGCAATCGTCGCGGCCGCCATCTCAGTGTTGGCCACTGAATCGAATGCGGCGTTGATCTACAGCACCGGCTTTGAGCCTCCCACCTACACAACGGGGAGTCTCAGCGGACAGGATGGATGGATTGGGTTTGCAAGTGTTCAGTCCACAACCGCCGCGTCCGGGAACCAGGCGATCCAAATCCACTATACGGGCAGTACCTTTGCACCTGCGACACACTTACTGGCCACGCCAACGGCCGGACAGATCATCACCATTGAGGCGGATCTTCGAATCCATTATCCGATGCAGGCACAGGGGGACGGCGTTGCCGTACTGACTGTCGTGGGGGACACTGGAACGATAGGCCGTTTTGGATACATCCTTGGACATTATCGGTTTGGAAACATGACTTTTAATGTATATGGCGATCCTCTCGCCCCAAACGACACATGGCATCATTTTGTATTCGAAATGAATTTTCCCATGCAGACGATTAGCGCCACCTTAGACGGGACCTCACTGGGGACGCTTCCAATCATCAACGCCGTCGCCCCAACTACACTCTCGTCGATCAGAATATCAGCCAACCAGGCTTCATTTCCGCTGGATGCGTACTTCGATAATATTTCCATCACGAGCGTTCCAGAACCAGGCTCGCTCGCGCTTTTGGGGTTCGCCTTACCAGTGGTGGTGCGCCGTCGGCGCATGTAAGCGCCATCTCAGTGCCGTTGCGCAGTAAGACCAATATAGTCAAGCCGTATCAATCGCAAGTGCAATTTCCAGCCACGCCTCCACCCTTCAGCGCTGCACTGCCGACTTCAATCGACATGTAGATGACCGTCACCGAGAGCAGGAATGCGACAAAAATCGCGAGCCCCTCTGCCCGTCGCTTCCGGGCGTCTCCCTTGAAACTGGCCATGCCCATGACCACTGAGAACACCGCCAGTCCGAGCGCCATGACGGCGAGTCCGAACCGGACAGGCGTTTGCCCCGGATCCACCACGGCAATCGAAATGCCCAGGAGCAGAAACGCACCCAGCGCCCCATGAAGCGCGAGCCTGGCGCGCAGTCGGAGCTTCCGGCCTCCCGGGTGCAGCACTGAGTCTATCACTGGGCGGGCGCACTCGACGCAGATGCCATTGGCCTTCAAACCGCGCAGGTTGTATCCGCACCCGTTGCAGACCAGATCCTGATCAAGTCGATTAACTGCATCGACCCGGGCTAACGGGTGAAAAAAGTTGGATGCATCCGTATTCATGCAATGTGTGACTCTGATTGCAGAGATCGAAGCGATCCTCACGTCAGGCGAGCCAGATTTGGCATCGCGAAACGATGTGCCAGAGTCTACAAATCAAGGAACTGTCTGCCCCTTGAATTCCGGGAGGATGAATCGGATTACCACCCCTGTTGATCCGCCCAGTCTTCACTACCCAATCGCTTTGACACCCCCACCCCTCGCCCTATAATCGCGCCCGGTCCGCCACGGCGGGCCAGTCGCCCACGGATGGTGCGGTCCCGTGGATGATCTACGTGAGCCGCACCCGCGGGCGGACCTCATGCACCTTCAGCGCTTCTCCGGTCGATCCCCCGCTCAGTCCAATTCGCTCTTCGCCATTCGCTATTCATTGTTGCTCCTGATCGCGACCCCGCTCGCCGCGCAGGACAGCCTTCAGCCCATGGGCGAGACCAACTCCCTCGCCGCCCCGGCCGCGACGCGAAGCAACACCTCGTCCGTCGTCGAAGACGAGACGGTCGATTCCATCGAGCCGGTCCTGCCGCCGGGCATCAGCGATTTCGACGTCGAACTGTACGGCCGCTTCGCCCACACCTGGCGCGACGCCACCCAGGGCGACGTGATCGAGATCATCGGCGACGCCTCCCTCCGCATGGGCCAGCACAAGGCCCTCTCCCGCGACGCTGTCGTGTGGTTCAAGCGGCTCATGTGGAAGGACAAGCCCTACTACGAGCTGGACATCTTCCTCTGGCAGGAGGCCGAAGTTCGTCAGCCCGGCGGCACCATCGAGACCGGCCCGGCACTTGTCATCTCGATGCGCACCTTCGGGCGACTGGTGCTCAATGCCGACTCGACCTCCAACCAGCCCGACACCGACAACGAGGTCTATCAGCAGGGTCTTCGCGCACGGCGGTTGCTCGATGCCGATCCATCGGTAGAACCGCGTAAGGCCGAGGGGCCCATTCACGTTGCGCCGACGCTCGATCAACTCAAGATGAGGCAGCCCAAGCCGCCCAAGCGGGTGAGCTTCTCGGTCGGCCCGCAGGGCACGCTCACCCACGAGCAGCACGAGGGCCGCTCAATCTTCGTGGCCATCGGCGATGTCGCCGTCTCGCAAGGCTCGCCGCAGGTGAGTGGCGAATATCTTGAACTGCATGCCAACGCCGCGGTCATCTATCTCAACAGCGAAAAGCTTGGCGAGGGCCTGGGCGACATGCTGGGCGACGGCAAGAGCCGCGACAAGAATCAGCCCACCACCATGCAGTCCGACATCCCGCCGGAGCAGGAGCGGACGCTGAGCGGTTCCGACAAGGATCCGCGGGCCACCGCGTCTGAGTGGGTGTCGAGCGTCTATCTCGAAGGCGATGTGGTCCTCACCCGCGGACAGCGCATGATCCGCGCCGAACGGCTCTTCTACGATTTCCGCGAAGACCGCGCGCTTATTCTTGACGTTGTCGCCCGCGCCTTGGAATCCTCGCAGGGCCTGCCGATCTACGTTCGTTCGGCCCGCGTGATGCAGCTCTCGGAGAATGAATACAGCGCGACCAACGCACAGATCACCAGCAGCGAATTCCACACGCCGCACATGTCCATCGGGGCGCGCGAAGTCACGCTGATCGATCGCACCCCGCGCAACGCCATGGGCCAGATCACCGGCGTCGAGGCCGGCACTTACACCGCCAAGGACACCACCCTCAATCTCGACGGCACGCCGATCGCGTACTGGCCGGTCTCCAAAGGCGACTTCTCCTCCGATCGGCAGGCCTTCAAGAGCGCCAAGTTCGGCTACCAGTCCGACTTCGGCGGCATCGTTGAGACCGAGTGGTATCTGTTCAATCTCATGGGCCTTCAACAACCGCAAGGGTATGACGCGTCGCTGCGGCTCGATTACTACACCGATCGCGGCCCCGGCGTGGGCATCAATTCCGACTACGTCCGCGACGACTACTACGGCTTGCTGCGATCCTATTACATCAACGATCACGGCTCCGACGACCTCGGCGGTATGCGCGGCGGCGACCCCGATCACGAGAATCGCGGCCGCTTCCTGCTGCGACATCGCCAGATCCTGCCGCAGAAGTGGGAGCTGACCTTCGAGACGTCCTACCTGAGCGACGACCAATACCTCGAATCCTTCGAGCGCAACGAATTCGAGAACGGCAAGGAGCAGGAGACGCTTGTCTCCATGCTCAAGCGGCAGGACAACTGGGAGTTCTACTCCGTCCTGAACTATCGCATCAACGAATTCCAGACTGAGACCGAGCGGCTGCCCGATACGCGCTTCGCCATCGTCGGCGAGCCGCTCAACCCGTTCGTGACCGCTTATCACGATTCGCGCGTCGGCGTCGTGCGCTACCGGCCCGATGAGCGCCGCTTCTTCAACGGACAGCACCGCTGGGACAACACGGGTACGACCGGATCGGTGCTTCGCGCCGATACCCGCGAAGAACTCGAATTCCCATTGCCGGACAACTGGCTCGGACCCGTCAAGCTCACGCCCTTTCTGGCGGTGCGCGGCACGGCCTGGGACGACTCGGCCAGCATCGACCGGCACGATCGCGGCGGCCTGCAGCGCGCCTTTGGCGAATACGGCGTGCGCAGCAGCGTGATGGCCGCCAAGAGCGACCCAAACGTGGAGTCCGAGCTGTTCGACCTGCACCAGTTGCGGCACGTCATCAAGGGCGACGTGGTTGCGTGGAACAGCCACACCAACGAGCCGCCGGCCGGATTGACGCCATTCGACGCGGGCGTCGAGGACATCGACGACTTTGGCGGCGCGATCGTCGGCTTCCGTCAGCGCTTGCAGACCAAGCGCGGCGGCGCGGGCAAGTGGCGCACGGTCGACTGGATCACCATGGACCTGGAAGCCGGGTTCTTCAACGATCGCCAGCCCGGCGAGCGGACCCATGGCGACGTGATCTCGCACCGCCCCGAAGACAGCATTTCGTCCAACTTCATCGCGGGCAACATTCAGTATCGTCTGAGCGACACGACCGTGCTGGTGTATGACGGCGTGTACGACACCAATCGCGGCAACATGGGCAACAGCAACATCTCGCTGGCCGTCGAGCGCGACCCGCGGCTGTCATACTTTGTTGGCTGGCGCTACATCCACGACACTGACAACAACCTGCTCGGCCTGGGCGCCAACTACAAGTTGAACGAGAAGCACTCGATCGCCGTGCGTGAGTACTACGACATCGAAGAGCAGCGCAATCTCTCGACCGAAGTGTCATACATCCGCAAGTGGCCGCGCTGGTACACCGCGGTCAGCTTCGACGTCGATCGCGCTCTGGACGACGTGGGCGTGAACATCTCGATCTGGCCCGAAGGCGCCCCCAACATGGCCCTCGGCTCCAAGCGCTATACGGGCCTGGCCAACTCGATGGGCATCCGCCCGCAATAACGGCATAATTACGAATTACCAATTGCGAATTGCGAAAGAGGCGCTTGCGCGAGCAATCGGAGTGTCGCCGGGCGAATGTCCGGGCGCGACCTGAGGTGTCGATGGTGCGGGCAATCGACTTTTCCTCACTTCGGCGCCGGTCGCCTGCATTGCATCGCAGACTCCGATCGCTCGTGCTCACGCATCGCTAATTGCACTCCCCAGGCAATTAGTCAATTTCCAAGCGTCCTCTGCCAAACGAGGAAGTCGTTTCCATCGACCGCCAACTGGATCAGGAGTCGGAGGATCAAAATCAACATGGCCTTGTTCCTTTCGTCAGTCGCGAGGTTCGACCGTCTTTGGACGGCCTTTCCCACAGGATGACGGACGGAATTGCCTGACGGCTACTCCTGCTTCAGCTTCAATTCGGGCCACTTTGATTGAATCCACTTCACCAGCCAGTCGGCTTCTTCGGGGGCAAGAACTGGGTGAATTACCGTACTGCGACTCTGTGAGCTTATTTGCACGCTGCGCATAACGCCTTTACCCAGCTGATTCGGAACATCCATGATTCCGTCGACTTCATTTCGCGAAATCGACTTGAGTCGCCAGCCTTGTTTGATGCTCAAGGCGGCCTGGGAAATCTCAATGGTCGATTGAGCCGTCACTTGCCGAAGCAAGACAACTCCAAATGCCAATGCTCCCGCCGTGGTTACGAGCTTTAGAACATCTGAGAACACGGAATCTCTGCTTCCATTCCGCGGATTCTCCGCCTTTGCGTCGGCATGTCGCGACGCCACCACGGGATCGTGTTCCGATGCCCATTGCATCATTCCGAGTCCCATTCCCAGAGTCACCATGAACGGCATCATTAGAACCAGAATGGTTCTCAAATTGGATCGAGGCAGAGCCCCGCTGAAGTTGTGGATGTGTACGGTGGCAGTTTGAGCGGATTCGGTGTTATGAAACCGTCCCGGCGACGGGTTGTTGTCGTCTGCCACAGTCAGGCCCGTCGTCTCCTCGAAAGCGCGTACGATCTCGCGAAGGTCGGCTTCAGGCTGCCCAATTCCGATGCGAACTAATTCACTATCGTTCGCAAGCACCAGGTGACGCACTTCGTTCAGCGTATCAAACGTCAAGCTGGATGAGCGCGTATCAAATCCGCGCCGGTAACCGGCCGAGAACCAGTCTACGAATGCCGTAACACGAGCAATCGTGAGGCTCACGAATATGCGGCCGCTCCTCAACCAAAGCAGAAAGACAGCCAACTCAACCATGAAGAGAGACAGGCCCATCATCGCAATTGGAAATCCGAACTTGCCCTGCCACGTTGCCGCACTGGAAATAGAGTCGCCTCCGTTCCAGTTACGAATGGTCATCCAGAGAAGTGCAATCGCTACACCGACCAGGATGGCAGCCCCAAAGCCGAGCATCCCTCTACCAATTTTATTGTTGGCGGCAGGTTGACCAAGGCTCAGTGTCGGCCACATGGGCCACGACAGCGTTGCGCCGTCTGCATCGATTCGAATGCGCAAATCGCCGATTGTCCGTCGTTCGCCGGAATCCATCCAGACAGTTTACAACAGTCGATCAGCTGACGGCTATGCCGGCCTGCGCACAAACACCATGTAATCCAGCTCGACCAGACCCGCTCCCACGCGCCGCAGGATGTTGACTGCCTGGGCCCGGTGATGCACAGAGTGGTTGATGCCCTGCAGAATCATGTCGCCCAGGGTGGCCGTGAACAGGCTGCCCTTGGAGTCGCGATAGGTCACGGCGCGATCGAAATCCACGGGCGTCAGCGTCTTCAAAAACGCATCCCGCTGCATCGCAGTCTGTCTGAATCGATCCGCCAGCTCGACCATCGACGGACGCTCGTCATACGCCGGCCACGGCGTCTCGCTCCTGCCCTGCCACCGCGCCAGCCACACGCTCTCGCCGTCGTAAATGTGCTTGAGCGTCGCCCGCAGCGAGCCGAGTCCGATCTCCATGGTCCGATCGAGGCTCTCGTTGTTCAGCAGAGTCGCCGCATCAACCAATCGCCCGTTGGCCCAGTCGCTGTAGCGGAACATCTGTCGCCAATAATCTACCATCGTCAATTTACCTCCACCGATGCCGGCGGTAGTCGGCATTGTGAACGCACCGACGCCGATCCAGGCCGACGCCCGTCGCCGCACATCCGCTATTATGCTCACCCCCCCCGGGTCTGCGTAACCCGGACCGCGACAGCATGACCGATTGCCACCGGGAGCCCCGTTGTGCAGGAATCCTTAAGAGAGCAGCCCTGGCTGCGACTGGCCGAACTCCTCCGCCAGGGACGATCCGGCGAAATCGAAGCTTACCTCGACTCGCTGCCGCGCGGCGAGATCGGACGCGGCCTGCTGCGCCTTGACCCAGAGGAGCGCGCCGGGGTCCTCGATGCCTTGACGCCTGAGTTCGCCGCACACGTCCTCGAGCAGATTCCCGAGTCGGAAGCGGCCGACTACCTCGAGGAGATCGATCCAGTGGAAGCCGCCGCCATCGTCGAGGAACTGCACAGCGACGAGCGCGCCGACATCTTGCGCGACGTCGAGGAGCCGGAGGCCGAGGCTATCCTCGCGCGCATGTCCACGCCAGCCGCGCGCGAGGCACGGGCCCTCGTGAAATATCCCGACGAAACCGCCGGCGGCTTGATGATCACTGAATACCTGCGGTATCCGCAGGAGCGCAACGTCGCCGATGTCGTACACGACATTCGCACTCACGCGGAAGCCTATCGCGACTTCGATGTCCAATACGCCTATGTGACCGGGGAGCGCGACCGGCTGCTTGGCGTGCTAAACCTTCGGCAGCTCCTGATGGCGAGCAATCAGACTGCCATCAAAGACCTGATGATTCCAGACCCGGTCGCGGTTCACGACACGGCGGAGTTGGATGAACTGCGGAGCCTGTTTGACACACATTCGTTCCTAGCGACGCCGGTGCTCGACGCCAGTGGCAGGCTCGTCGGCGTGGTCCGCGCCGCCGACGTCGAGCAGGCCCTGCGCGAGCGCGGCGAGAGTGACTTCCGCCAGTCGCGCGGAATTCTCGGCGGCGACGAGCTGCGCACCATGCCGATCTGGTCGCGCGCACGCCGGCGATTGTCCTGGTTGAGCGTCAATATCGTTCTAAACGTCATTGCTGCCAGCGTCATCGCCTGCTATCAGGACACGCTCCACGCCGTCATCGCCCTTGCCGTCTTCCTGCCGATCATCTCGGACATGAGCGGATGCTCGGGCAATCAGGCGGTCGCTGTGAGCATACGCGAGCTTTCACTGGGGCTGGTGCGACCGGGCGAGTTGGTTCGAGTCTGGCTGAATGAAGTCGGCGTCGGCGTGCTGAATGGGGTGATTCTTGGCGTGCTGATCGCCATCCTGGCATGGTTGTGGCAGGGCAATGCATGGCTCGGTCTTGTCGTTGGCGGCGCCCTCGCTCTCAACACCGTTGTGGCAGTCTCAATCGGCGGGCTTGTGCCGCTCGTGCTCAAACGCTACAGGCTCGATCCGGCCCTCGCATCTGGACCGATTCTCACCACCATCACCGATATGTGCGGTTTCTTTTTGGTTCTCAGCTTCGCCGCGGCGGCACTACCCAGGCTGGTCGGCCACTGATTCGTCCCCCCTCCAATAAAAAAAAAAAACGACGCGCCACGGGGACGCGTCGTGCTAATTCTCAGGTTGTCAGCAGAAAAGGCCTACGGAAGGGCCACGCCGGCACAGGTCAGCGCCTGGTCGATCGCGGCAAACAGCTGCGCCTTGGTCGGGCCCGACAGCTTCTGCGCTCCGACGAAACACGTCGGGGTCGCGGTCACGCCCAGGGCGATGCCCGATGCAATGTCGGCCTGCACGCGGGTCGCCTTCGAGTTGCCATCGACACACGCGTCGAAAGTGGTCTGATCCACGCCGACGTTGGTGCCATACTGCTTGAGGTTGGCCG
>CAYXEY010000106.1:0-11280 GCA_964464105.1 uncultured Planctomycetaceae bacterium | reverse complement strand
AGCGCTAGTCGATCATCAACGCCACGAGGCCGGTCACATCGCGACCGTCGATAACGCCATCCAGATTCGCGTCAGGGCGTTCGATTTTGCATGCGCCGGGAAGCTCATCGAATGAACCGGGGTCTGTGAGCGCCGTCACGAAATAGGGAACGTCAGCCGGAGTCACCACGCAATCGCAATTCAAATCACCCACTGGCGCCGGCGCATGCAATTCGAATTGAAGCAATCGGAACTCGCCATAGCCCGTCGCACAACTTGAACCCGAGCCCCGATTGACCTGTGGCGCCGCTCCGAGGATCAGGCCGGTGTATCCGGTCGCTCGCGACACGCCGTCAACGAAGAACTCGACACTGTTGGAAATCGGATCAAAGGTCATTTCGTACAATTGAAAACCACTGGCATGACAATGAGTCGCCGGGCCGGCAACGACATATTCCGTTCCGACGCCAACGCAAATCGTCGTATTGACTCCGGACTGCAGGGTGACGATCGGCTCACCATTGGCAACCAGGCGAGACCCCTGTCCGGGGGCAAACTGGCGTAGCGCGGTCCGTCAGTGCGGCAGATACTGGAGGGCCCGCTCACACGCGCTTGAGCGCCCATTTTCCTGAGCGGAAGCGCATGGTCATCATCGCCGCTCGCACCAGCAGGTCCGCGTTCATGCCCACCCACGCGCCGATCAGGCCGCCGCGCAGCACGATGCCCCCTAAATAAGACAACGGTATGCGAAGCCCCACCATGCCGATCACGGTGATGAGCATCGGGTAGGTCGTGTCGCCCGCCCCGCGGAGCGACCACATGTACACGATCAACATGCCCAGGAAAGGCTGGACCAGCCCCTGAATTTGCAATGCCGGCGCGCCCACGCTCACAACCGAGGCGTCATTGGTCAGGAACGAATAACACGCCGCCGGAAAAAAGAGCAGGATCAGCCCCATCACCGCAAGCAGCAGTGCCGCCTGATTCGCGGCTTCGTGGGCGCTGCGCGTGGACCGATCGGGGCGGCCGGCGCCCAGGTGCTGTCCGACGAGCGTGGCCGCCGCCGTGGCCCATGCCACCGCGGGCAGATATGAAAGCGATTCGACACGCACACCGACGATGTGCGCCGCCACCATGGTGTCGGTCGTCACGCCCAGGGCATCGCCCGAGCGGGCGATGATCCGCAAAAAGACAAGATGTCCGCACCACATGAGCAGGCCGTCGAGCGCGGCCGGTCCGCCGATGCGTACGATCCGTTTGAGCATCGCCGGAACCGGACGCAGATACGCGAAGATGATCTGGAGGTGGGCCCGTCCACGCAGCATCACCCCGAGCATGACCAGTCCGCCGACAACGCGGGCACAGGCCGTTCCCCAGGCGATGCCGTCGCAGCCGAGTCCGAGGCCGATGGCGTGAACGCCAAGCGACTTCAACCACGCCGGTGGATCATCCAGCCGAAATGCGCAGAACCACGACATGGTCATGTTGACCAGATTCACCACGCCGAGCACGAGCATCGGCGTGCGGGTGTCGCCGGCGCCACGCAGGCACGCCGCGGCAACGAAGGTGAACGATTCAATCAGGTATGCGATTGCCTCGATGCGCATGAAACGCGTCGCATCGCGGTGGGTCTCGGGCGAGGGATTCAGCCAGCCTGCGAGATGCGGCGCGGCCAACGGAATGCCCACGGTCGCGATAAGTCCCATGAACAGCGATAGCGTGATCGCCTGATTCGTGGCCCGGCGAGCCTCCTGGTGATCTCCCGCACCGATGGCGCGCGCCACAATGGCCGTCGCGCCGACACCCACCAGCGCAAACAACATGGCGACGAGCCAACTGACGTAGGCCGAGAAACCGACCGCCGCGGTCGCCGCCACGTTGATGTGCCCCGCGAGGTAGGTGTCATTCCAGGCGACGAATGTATTCAAAATCTGCTCGCCCAGCACCGGCAGCGCGAGGATGAACACCCGCTTGCGAAGCGCGTGCTTGTCATCCGCTGAGGCGTCGACCAGCGAATTGATTTGCGTCGAGACTGCCGGACCGGCCGGCGCCGTCATGGGTGCGCCGCTCGACGCCTCACCCAGCGCGATTTCCGTGGCCGTTCCATCGGAGGCCGGCAGCGATATGTCTTCAGCTTGAGACACGGGAGACTCGCAATTGCCTGTGAAGGCGCAAATACCAATAAAAAGCGAAAGGTGACATGGCCGCTTATCCGCGGCCATGTCACCTTTTTGATCTGGTGACTCTTTATGTCCGGGTGAGCTACTCGGTCTTGCTCTCAATCTTGACCGGCCCGTTGGCTCGCGACAAGGCCCGTGCCTGTCGCGTCGCCAGAGTCCAGGGTTGATTGCTCAACAGCTTCATTCGCATGACGTTAACGGCGACGGCAATCTGCGGATCGACGTCGGCATGATCATCCTTCGGCTCCTCTACTGCCGGCTGCGTGGTCGGCCGCCGCTCCAAGACATCCTCGGGCAGCACGTCCTGATCCTTACCCTTGAGCAGATCGCGCTGGCGGCGAAGCTTGAGAACCTTGTTGATCTCCTGCGGAATCATCTTGACGGCAATGTGCGGATCGACGCCCCAGTTGGCGGCATCCTCTTCCTTGTTGAGGCAATACCAATGATCCGGCGAATCATTGTCCGGCACGTAGTAATGTGCCGTGGTGAGCTTCAAGTAGGCCTTGTGGTCGGCGACGGGAATGAGATTCTGCACGCTGCCCTTGCCGAAGGTGCGCTCGCCAATGACACAGGCTTCCTTCAATCCGGCCAGTGCGCCGGCCACGATCTCGCTGGCGCTGGCGCTGTACTCATTAACCAGCACAATGATCGGCATCTTGTGGAAATTCTCGCCCGCCGGGTTCGCGTGCAGCTCCATATCCTGGCGCCGGGCGCGGCCGCTGGTCTTGGCGATGGGTGAATCTTCCTCCAGGAACAGTTCACACATCTCCTTGGCCGCGGTCAGCAGGCCGCCGGGGTTGAAGCGCAGATCGAGAATGAGGCTCTTGCCGCCATCGGCGCGCATCTGCTTCAACGCGGCTTCGAGGTCGTCCACCGTGCCTTCCATGAATCCGCTGACCCGCACGTATCCGATCCCCAGGTCGCGGTCGAGGATGTAATCCCAACCGGTCGGCTTGCTCGGATCGCGCTTGTCGCCGCGAACCGTGCGGATCTTGATCTGTTCGCGCTTGAGCGAAATGTCGCGGGTCTTCTCGGTCACGCCGTCCTGAATGGTGAGCGAGACGTTTGATCCCGGTCGGCCGGTGATCTTGTTCACTGCCTGGGTTATAGACACATCCTTGGTGCTCTCGCCGTTGATGGCCGCGATCAGGTCGCCCGGCTTGACGCCCGCCTTGTAAGCCGGGGAATCCTCTAGCGGCGACTCAACGCGAATGAACTCACCCTCGACGGGCTTGGTAATCTGAATGCCCACGCCCACGAACTCGCCGCGGGTGTGCTTGTTGAACTCATCCACCTCGCTCGGCCAGATCACACTGGTGAATTCGTCGAGCGGCTCGAGCATGCCGGCGACAAACTCATCGGCGATGACCTGCTCGGGCAGATCGATGGTCTCGTCGTTGATTGTCTGCAGCTTGGCGAACACCGGCTTGAGATCGCCGGCGAGAAACTCATCATCCTGATCGACGCGCGTCTCCCGGAGCGTGTTGACCCGCTTACGGAACTGGGCCACGCGGTCCGAGTCGGCGAGACTGGGGAATTCCGACTTGATCTTCGATGTCTCAGCGAGAATCAACAGATTTTCCAGCGCCGAGTGGGCCATCTCCTTGTACTTGGGAGGCTCGACGTACTCGGCGGAAATGCGGTCGATCAGCTCGGGCACGGTGTTGGCCCGCACGCCCTGCAGATCGGTCTTCCACGTGGTCTTCGGACCATAGATGATCTCGAAGTGGGCCCGCTGCCGGCAAACGCGGAAGCCGTCCTTGTAGGCCTTTTCGTTGGGATAGAGCTGAAGCAGACGATCGTAGAGAATCAGTGCGTCGGTCCACTCGCCCTTGTCGCGGTGGGCCTTGATGTTGTCCTTGGCATGGGTCACGATGTTCACGACCCAGTCCATATTGGCGAACTGATCCCGATCATTGAAGTTCTGCAGGGCGACCGTGGCATGCTGCAGAGCCTTGCTCCAATTCTCTTTCTTGGCCTGGGTCTGGGCCAGCTCGATCTGCTGCTCGTAGTTGGCAATCCGCAGCCGTTCGCGGCTAGCCTGCAACTCTTCCGTATCCTTGAGCCACTTGAGGGCGCTGACCGCCTGGGTCTGGTCTGGCCAGCGAGCGGTGATCCGCTCCATGGTCGTCCGTGCGCCCTTGAAGTCGCCGGCCAGCACCTGCTCGCTGCCCTGCTTCCAGAGGTCGGACGCATTGGACGTGTCGCGAATCAACGGCTCCGGCGGCGGAGTCTGGCCGCGCGCGTCCGACACAAATTCGATCGTCGCGACTGCAACCGCCAGGATTGAAAACAGGCGAAGGCCCCGCCAATTCATCAAGCGCTGTGTCATGTTTGCTCCAACGGCATCGCTGGCCGTCTCTCCCTCGGGTCGCGCAGATTTTGCCGGCCCGCATTTGCACATCCTATATATACGCGTCACCCCATGATCCGGGTCGCACTTCCCCCATTCAGGAATGGCGCGCGAGGCAAGGCCGCTGCATGGGAACTTGAATCAACCGGGAACAAATCCCCCCGGCCCCATAACCACGCAGTTTCAGGCATCTTAGGCAAATCCAAACCCGTGTTTCAATACAGGCGGGGCCGCTGCCTCTCCGCTTTGACATCGGCCCGCATGCCTAAAGCACTTGATATGCCGAATTTGCGGATACGACCCGCCCATCACGAGCCGGCGTGGCCCCTATTTCGGGCCGCGCACGCAAATCGCGTCCGCATCCATGGAAGCGGCGGCGCAACCCCACAAAATGGACGGCGCAGGGCGGCTCGTACTGTCAGTTTTCGGGGTCTCGGGGATGCCCGGAGACGCGGGAATGTCAGACCGTTGTCGCGGTTTCAAGCGTGTCACAGACTCGAAACAGCTGGTCGAGCCGCGTGATTTCGAGCACGCGCATGATGGCAGGCGCGGGGCCGACCAGGCGCACCTCGGCGCCGCGCTTCCGGCATTTCAGGTAGGCGGCAATCATCCCGCCCAGTCCACTGGACTCGATGAAGTCCAGGTCGCGCAGATCCAGAATCAGCAGCCGCACCGCGGGATCGCGGGCCAGCGGATCCAGCTCTTCGCCGATCCTCATCGACTGTTCCATGGTGCAGGAGCCGCTGAGCTCCACGATGGGCAGTTCGCCCATGCGCCGCGTCACGATCTGTAGCGGCCGCTGTCCCACGAAGTCGCCGGAGGCGCGGGTCATGTGCAGGTGCCCTGATTCTTCAGCTTGACCAGCCGGACGGCGCGCCCCCCGTCGCAATACTCCACTTCGTCTAAATATGCCTTCATCAGCATGATGCCGCGGCCATTGGGCCGGTCGATGTTCTCGGGAAGAGTCGGATCGGGAACCTGGTCTGGCTTGAACCCGGGGCCCTCGTCCTTCACCAGGATTTCAATGCGTTCAAGGGTGACCGTGTACCAGACATGAACCCGTTTGGCGGGATCGGACCGATTGCCATGCCGGACGGCGTTGGTCATGGCTTCTTCGAGTGCGAGCTTGATGGCGAAGGTCGCGCTCTCGTCGAATCCGCACCGCGTGACCTCCTCGAGGATCTCCACCTCGGGCTTCTTCGCGGACACCAGATCATTGGGAACGACGATTTCCTTCACGCTGTCGACCTCGTGGTGGCGTGAGCGTTTTGATTCAGCCTCAATTGAATTCGTCGGAGCGGGCCGTCAACCATGAACTCATCCGTCAGTTCGCGAAGCTGGATTTCGCCTTCTCGAACGTGTCGTAAATGTCGAACCGCTTGTTAAGCTGGGTAATCTTGAACACTTCGTAGATCAACGGGTTGATATCGCTGAGCTTGAGCGCGCCCTTCTTTTCATCCACCCGATTCTTCAGCTTGAGCAGCATGCCCAGCGCCGCGCTGGTGAAATGGCCCACGTTTCGGAATGATAACAAAAGCTTCGCGGATTCCGAACGATCTATGAGGCGAAAAAGCTCCTCTTCAAGCTCGGCGATGCAAAGCTCGTCCAGAATCTTATGGTCCACGAACTCAACGGCGGCAAAATCCCCCATTTGCTTGATACGAAGCCGTGATGACGCTTCACCCATCGGTATGCTCCCTTGGACCGTCTCGGCGGCCTTAAAATGCCGATGGTAGTGTAGCCTTCTTCGCCCCCGGAGGCCATTTCCGGCCGCTGTGCTGTGTGGCACACCCTTCGGCGCGACGCTACCATCGCCCGTATGGCCGTATCGTCTGCCGTTGCTCGTCCGGCACTTCAGCGTTTTGCTTTCGTGGGCCTCATCGTCGTCGCCGCCTTCATGGTCGGCACGGTGGCGTTTGTCATCGTCAGCGATGAGCGGGCCCTCGCCGCGGAGGACGTGTTCCCCGAGCCGGTCAGACTCGATCCCCTGAAGAAACCCGACTTCGTGTTCCCCGAGTCGGTCCGCACCTTCGACCCGGCCCTCAATCGATTCATCGATCGCTTTGCCCGCATCTGCATGGAGGGCAAGTACACCGAATTCCGCCTGATGTGCACCAGCCGGGTGTCGCCATTGACCGCGCGGCGGTTCGAGTCCATTTTCCATGCAGTGAAAGAAATTCGTGTTTTGTCTGTAATGCGCCTGCCTGAGATGCCCAAACTGCCCGGGCCGGTCTACATCATGCGCGCCGAGTATGACCTGAAACCGGAGTACGCCCGCCGCGCCGGCGGCGACGAGGCCGCGGTCAAGACCAAAGCGGTGCAGGTTGCGCTCACATTTGAAGATGGAACCTGGCGCATCGGCCCAATCCCGCGCGAAGGCGTCGATGCACTGGCCGCGATGCAACTGGCCGCAAGCCGCCCGGCCGTCGATCTCTTCGATGGCGAGGAAGTCCCCATGGCACCGCCGGCAGCAAACCAACCTGCCGAAATCAAGCCATAGCCATCTGGTCTAAACAAAGAACGTCAGGTCTGAGCAATCAAGCTGGTTTTTGCCAAACCCCGGTGCGACCCTTGGCCGCCGTGAACTCGGAATCACTGAACAGCTTTCGCCGCGCGGCGCCCGCGGCCGTTCCCGCGTCGGCCTCCGCCGTTGCTCGTGCTGCCACGCGAAGTTGCCGCAAAGCATCGTCTCCCAGCGCCGGCAGCGTGTCATCGGTATGGCCAAACATCTCATACGCAATCGCTGCTCCACCCGTACCTGCGTTGCGATAGATCTCCAGCAGCCGGCCCTCCTGCGGCAGGTCGATCGTCGCACAGGTCAATATCTCCAGATACGAACCACGATCGATCACCCGGTTGACATGCTCATGTCCACACAGGTGGGCAATGACGTTTGTATATTCCGCCAGCATCGCACGAAACGACTCCGGCCCGACGACCGACGTCAGTGCATATTGCAGATGACTGCTGGGATGATGCGTGGCGACGATGACCAGTTCGTCGCGCGCTTTCGCCGCGTCCAGTTCCGCCCGCAAATACTCAATCTGCGCCCCGGTCATCGCGGCATCCACGTAGATCGTGTTCGGCAGCGTGAATGTCGGGTCGGCGCTGTCCAGGCCAATGATTCGCAGCCCGGGCGCGGGACTGATGCTGAACCACGTCGGACCATTTGGATCGGAAATCCCATGGCCCGACGGCCCCGTCATTGTTTCAAACAATTGCGCTTTGAAATCGATCTTTGAAAAGAACCGCCTGTCGGGATTGGGCTGCAAGTAGCGCGGGGTCTGAAACAGCGGCGGCGGACCCGGTTCGGCCGGCGTCACGTTGCCATAGGCCAGCGACGCCTCGGGATCGAACACCACCGGCAGCACAATGCCCGGTCGTGGCTGCAACGGCACCGGCGCGGTTCGTCCGCCGCCGGGCTGATTGAAGATCGGCAGCACGCCGATGCAACTCGTGTCGTGATTGCCGATCAGTCCGTACCACGGGATCGACGCGAGCGAACCATGCACGCCCTGGCGATAAAGACCTTGTGGCAAATACGTGGCATAAGGGTCGAGCGTGACAACGGGCTTCGCGCCCGCCGCGCGGTCGTCCGGCCCGGAAAGTGGATTAACCGTCCGCCCGTCGAGAATCGCCAGGAGCCAGGCGAGCTCATTCGATTGCGCATTGTCGCAGCCGTCACCAGTATGCAGCACGAAATCGACCGCGCGCCCCGACGCGTGAATGCGATTGATCGCCCGTACGATGCCGTCAACGATCTGTCCACTCGAGGCCTCCCACGGCCGCCAGGCGCTGCGCGTGACGATTTGTCCGCCGCAGAAGCGGGCGGGGGAAAGCGTGTCGGTCAGATGGGTATCAGTGATGTGCGCGAAGCGTGCGAGACGCGTGAAGCCGGCGGAATCGAAATCGGCGCTGATGCGTGACGGCAGAAACAGACTATCGTCTTGATCACACGCGAACTGCGTCGCCAATCCTCCGGCGACCGCCGCCCGCAAAAACTCCCGCCGATTCATCGCACAACTCCTCTGCGCTAATGATACACGCTTGCACGAGGAGGCTATTAAGTGCTAATGGCTGACGGCCAAGGGTTACCTCAAGACACCCTCGCCCCCGCCTCAATCTCAGCGCTCGGGGTAATCACAATCACCTTCGACTTGTCCTCGTTCGACGCCGCCAGCAGCATGCCCTGGCTCTCTTCGCCGCGCATCTTTCGCGGAGCGAGATTGGCCACGACCACGATTCTGCGGCCCACCAGATCGGCCGCCTGATAGTGCCCGCGAATGCCGGCCACGATCTGGCGCTGCTCCGCGCCAAGATCGACCTTGAGCACCAGCAGCTTGTCGGCGTTGGGGTGGTCCTTCGCTTCGACCACGAGTCCGACGCGCAGGTCGAGCTTGGCAAAATCGTCAAACGTAATCATCGGCGATGCGGGAGCCGCATTCGCCGCTGGCGCGGGGGCCGGTTCACTCATGTTGATCTTCCTTGCGAGAGAATTGTCGAATGGAATCGTATTGAGAATCTTCAAGCACGTGAACGCCGCTTGCCGCTCGACGCACTTCAAATCAGCTTGTCTTCATCTTCCTCGTCGTCGTCCTCGGCCGAATACTTCCAGGCCTCGGCGTCCTCCTGCTCCTCCATTTCGCGCTCCATCTGTCGCAGCATCTTCTCTTGCAGCGGCTGCATCCGTTTGTAGATCGCGACGGTCGCCTCGTAGGCCTCCACCATGCGGTCCACTTTTTGCGTCAGCTCCGTCATCCGCAGCAGTTGCCACTTTTGTAGACATTCTGGCTCGATGATGGTCCCGAACGGGTTGCAGGTAAAGGCGACCTGTCCGTCGGCGCCGGCATGGTAATGCTCGCAATCCTGGCACTGGCGCATAAGAAACCCCTGCCGCCGGCGATGCCGCGGGCCTGCCGGGCAGACCCGTATCCGCGGACGGCTCTCATATCTTAGCACCAAACAGGGCAAATTGCGCAAATTGCTTGCAGGTGGGGCGGAGCTCGGCATAGAGACGCCAAGCTCCCTTTTCCTCAAGGAGAGGGCTGGGGCGAGGGCGAGAGCGTGCGCGTGGAGCAACTGCCGGAAAAGAGGTTGCCTCAACTCACGGAGCGGATGTCGCCTTATTCGTCTCCCGCGTCATCCACAATCGCACCACCAGTGCCACCGCCAGCGCGATGCAAGATCCCGCAATCCCAACCTGCGCCGCCCATCCCGGCGCTCCCAGCGCCACCGCCGCCTCGTACGGCTCACTGTACGTCCCGCCCCACAGGATCGAGCGCTTGAGCCCCCACGTCGGCATCAGGTAGGTGAACATGTCGACCCACCAGATGCCCAGCCACGCCAGCAACCGCCGGGCCGGCCCGCGCCACGGCCGCGCCCAAAGCAGACAGATCGCGATAAACGAGACCAACCAGGTCGACGCCGCCCCACCGAACGACATCCAGTGCTCGCCCCGAATCGTCGCGATGTTGTCCACCCAGATGCGTCCGTAGTAACCAGACCATCCCAGCCATTTGATCTTCGGATAGACCCGCGCGCCCAATATCTCGACATCCGTAATGGTCCCGCCAAACCAGACCCCGACCAGTCCGTGTCCGACGATTTCGTGGCACGCGGTCCCGAGAACCATGCAGGCCGCCAGAGGAAGTAGGGTGCGAAAAATGATCCAGCGCAATCCCGTCCGCCATGCTGCGGGCGGACTTGAACTCCGCCGGTTAGTCAGCCCCTTGTCGGAAACCTTTTGCATGTCGTGCATGATGGGCGAAAACCGCGAACCGCGTCCATATGGCGTGCTGTTGTGTACGAAGGGACCACTGGCGACGTGCCCGATAGTGCCAGCTTGCAACCCTACGCCTGCGCCGCTATCTTCCCTCACCGCAGTTCGCCGGCTACCCGTGGCGTCCGTCTTTTATGGCGGAGGGTCCGCGTCGCCCAAGCCGATCTGCCGGGCGTGTGTCCGAGTGGCCAAAGGAGACGGGCTGTAAACCCGTTGGCTTACGCCTTCGCTGGTTCGAATCCAGCCGCGCCCAATACCCCTTAAATGCTGCATTACCCCGCCCGCCGCGGTCATATCAATGCTTGTGGGGCTGATGTCAACGATGAGTCGAGTTATCAGTCAAGCGATATGGAATCACACCCCGCGAATCGACGCGGCGGTGAGCTTATACTCGGGGCAGCCGGATTGGGGATCGACATACGGACTCGTGAGCGCATTGGCATGCGTTTGCGGCTGATGAAACGTCAAGAACAGCATCCCCGGCTGGACGCGCATCGAATGCCGAACGCGCACCCGCGCGGCACCCCAGCGCGTTGCGATCTCGACGAAATCGCCGTCGCCGATGCCTTCGCGGACCGCGTCTTCAGGGTGTAATTCCAGTTCATCCTCGCCGACAAGCGTCTGATTGGGCGTTCGCCGCGTCATCGTACCGACGTTGAAGTGCTCCAGCCGTCGTCCCGTGATCAGCAGATAGGGGGATGTTTCGTCCGTCTGCTCGGGCGATGGGGCGTATTCAATCGCGGACAGTCGGCCGCGTCCGCGAACGAATCCGTTCGCGTGAACCGTCGCGGTTCCCGGATGATCCGGGGTGGGACAGGGCCATTGCAGACCATCGTCTGAAAGTCGGGCGTGGCTTACGCCGCCGAACGAAACCGGCGCAATCCGCGCGATCTCGTCCATCACCTCCGCCGCGCTCGCGTACTTCCAATTTTCACCCAGCGCGCCGGCGACATCGGCAACAATCCGCCACTCCACGCGGGCCTCACCGG
>CAYXEY010000105.1:4621-11412 GCA_964464105.1 uncultured Planctomycetaceae bacterium | reverse complement strand
CCTGCTTCAACTCAGTCCCGTGGCGGACTTCGCCGGCCGGTATGAAGCGATATTGCGCCGCACCCGCGGCAAGGTTGAATCGATCCATCGCTTCAAATTCGACCGCCGAAGCCATTTCCTCCGCCGGCATCGGCGGCAGGCGAATGCTCTTGAGCAGGTAGTCGCCGCTCGAGAGGCAGCTCACGCAATCGCGGCCACGGAATGAGGCATGCCGCAGGCCGTCCGCGATCGCAGCCTTCACCGCGTCGGCGCGCATGCTGCCGGCCCAGCCATCGCGCGGGATTTCTTCAAACGCCGCCGCATGAACGACTGGTTCGCGCCCCCCATGCGCAAGCTGAAGCAGGCGCACGGCGGTCGTTCCGACGTCGATTGCGATCGGTCCTGTCTTGATGCGCTTTCTAAGCAACCCTGCCTGCCCCCTTGAACGAACTCGCGGCCCGTTAGAACCCCAACTTCCCGAGCACTCCGCTGATCAGGCCGTTGTCGTCGTCGCTGCTGACCAGGGCGTCCGACACGTCGGCGACGACATTCGTCAATCCCTGGGAAACCAGATCCCCGGCGGTCTTTCGAGTGGTGGCCGAGCCGGGCGAAATCTTGAGCGATGCCTTGCGACTGCCCACTTGAAACTCCACGCCGACGCTGCCGTCCGTCTTGACGCCGCCGTCGGAGGTGAACACCAGCATGTGCTGATCGCCGAAGTTGTCCGCCGAGATCTTGACGGCGCTCACGCTCGAATCACCCGCGCGCCCCAGTTGCACGATATAGGGCTTTCGGGTGGACGGATTGGTGATGGGGCTATCCGGCGCGCTGTATTTGGCGATCCAGTAGCGGTCGTCATTCAGATTCAATTTGATGACCGAGGGATCTGATGGCGACGCCAGCGCGACGCTGCGCGCGTACTCGATGTCAGACTCGAGCCGGTTGAGCGCTGCATCCAGTTTGGACTGGTCGTCCGCTTCCCGGTCCGGCAACACAGATACGGTAAGAATGGCCACTACTACTACAGCAATGGCAAGTTCGAGCATGGTGAATGCCGGTCGATTTATTGATGAGCGTCGCATTGCAATCCCCTCTTCCACCAGTGTGCCGGCGGCAATGGACCGCGCGGCCGTTCCCCATTAGCGTCCGCGCGCGGCTTCACCCCGCGCCTTATCGGGTGATTCCACGACCACCTTGACGGGCTTGCCCTGCAGGTGCTCGAGAATCTGTGCCAATAACTCGTTCGTTCGCCGCGTCTCATTGACAATATCCTGCCGCTGGCGCGCGGTGTCCGGTATTTGTGCCAATGCCGCGGTCGATCGCGGCAGCGGCAGCCGGTCCGACAATTCGATCGCAATAATCGCCAGCACTGCAGCAATGCAACTCAGCAGCAAATGTGTTCGGCGTACGGCGCTGGGCGTGTCGTGCAGTTTTCTGAGTAACTCAGCCATGATGGTTCCATCGCTCCTTAATTCTCAGTCCATTCAAGGATCGTGACAGGCTCTGGACTGGCAGTTTTCACCATGTTCCAGAACGTGCTATGGGTGCTGTTCCACGTGATGTTGATGGTGGTGCCGGCCCCCGTGCGCGAGACGTTGCCTCCGGAGATCAGAGAACCAACGATGTTTATCGAGCTGCTTTTTCTGCCTGCGTCTGAGATCTGTCCGCCGCAAATCACGGAACCGTTGATCAAGACATTCAGCCCGTCCGCACCACCCAGGATGTCTCCCGTTACGACCAGCGCAGGATAGTTGGTCACGGAATTAAGAGTAATTGCAGCGCCATCAAACTGGAGGTTACCGCGCACTACCAACGTTCCCGTGAATGACAGTGACTCCATGATTCTGAAATCGCCCGTAGGCGCAATCACAATCCGACCGGGATTCGTGCCGCTGGAATTGACCGCACTGTTAAGCGCCGAAATATCAGAAGCCTTTAATTGTGACGCGCCGAACCCTGTGTATGCAGTGTATGTTGTGCTGTTGACCTTATACGAAGCATACAGGGACGCGCTGGCCGACGGCGCGGAGACCGAGGGTTGAAGTGATTGGACTGATGTAGGAGGTCCGCCGCCAGTCCACAGCGCCGTTGAACACGCGCTCACCGCGCCGGTACAACTACCAAGGCCGATCAGCGTTCCATTCGCATGAATATTGCCGTTGATGGATACCCCCGACGAAATCGTGGGGGATCCCGTGGACAGGACCGCCTGGGTGATTTTCCACTTCGGCTCGGGTGGAATAATCAACTCTGAACTGACCGACACCTTGGCCAGCCCCTCGGTCCCCGCGGCGTTTCGCACCACGGCCCCCGCGGCGATGACATAGCGATTCGCCGGCGACGTCGGCGTCACCGACATGTTGACCGTGTCGTAGGAACTGTCCACCGCCACGTTGCTGGCGCCGGTGTATACACTGTTGTATGCGACAGTCGTCGGCGGATAGGACACGAAGTGCGCGGCCAGTGCAACCCCGGACTCCGCCAGGTACTGCGCCCGAATGGCCGCATACCGGTTCGTGGCCTGCTGCATGACCGTGCCATTTGACGAAACGTACGAGAGGCCCAGGGCCGTGACCACTGTGGTCACACCCAGCACGAACACGAGAATGTACCCTTTGCGTCTCTTCGTCATTGCAAAACCACATTCATTGCGCCGTGGCGGCGCCCGTATAGGGCGAAACCTTGGCGCGCCTGTATCGTGTCTCCGAGCCTGATGGCGCGGTACGCGTTCCACTTTGGAACAGATAATCCGCCGACGCCTTCGGGCTTGCCGTCACTGCGAAGTCTGTGGCGTCGCTGCCGGTTGCTATCGTGAAAGTCGCACTGATGATTCGGGTGTCAGTTGAACTGGGGTAGCCTTCAAACGTGCAAGCCTGCACGTCGTCTGCCCATTGCGTGGATCTGGCGCCCGCGCTGGTGATGGCGCTGTGGAGCTGGTCGACATCCTGGAAGATGGATGAGGCCACAACTGTGGTCGAAGCGGCGATGGTTTGGTTGAAGCTGATCACGTGCGATGACGCGTCGTATTTGATCGTAGCTGTTTCCGACAACTGCACCTGATCGTCGTCATTCGTATCGGAAACCCAGAGTGAGATCCGGTCGGATGCCACTTTGCCGATGCCACGGGATTGTCTGACCACCGCGCCAATGCGCCCCTCAACATAGTGTCCGGCAGCTGTAACAGTGCGTGCGTTTCGCGATTGAGATGATGCGTTGCTTGCGCCGTTGAGCAGGGCCGCGGCCGCGGCGGCGATAAAGGCAGTCATCATCGCGGCCAGCAGTAGCTCGACCAGGGTCATGCCCTGGCGAGTGTTACGCGAATGGCTTGGGCATGGTCTCGCAGCCATTTAGTATTCCCTCGCCACGAGTCGTACGAGCCGCACCATCAGTTGATCGTTGTGATAGACAAACACCTCCACGCGCACGAGATTTCCGGTATCTGTCGCGTTCTGCTCGGGATAAGTCACGCCGGTAACCGTCGCCACGCGCCAGTAATTATCAACCCAGGTGCTGGAGATCACATCGCCCTTGTAATTGCGGGCTTCCTTGTCGCTTTCGGAGTAACCATTGAATTGTTTGATGGTGGAGTAATTGGAGCGGTCCTTGTCGCCCGTAACCGGAGCCGTGCGCGTCACCGTGGAGGCGACTGCATCAAAAGGCCGGGCGAGGATTTCCTCCATCAATGCCTGACCGAGCGAGACCGCCCTTTCGAGCTTATTGGCTTCCTGAATGTTCTGCATGCCGGCGGCAAACGGAAGCATCGCGCTCGACGCGACGATGGCCATGACCATCGCGGCCAGCAGCGCTTCGACGAGCGAAATCGCGCGACGCATTCGGGACATTCTCATTTATTGCACGCCTCAGCGTTCATCCACGTGTCCGCCATCAGGGTGCGCCGTTCAGGGACCACCCGACATCAAACATAAGATTCGTCGGGCCGCGGTGCGGGTGTCATAAGTCGAATATCCGCGGGTAGAGTGCACCGATAATCGATCACCCGAGAAAAACCAGTTCCGCCTCGCGGCCACGAGCGGCTACGTCGGGTCCGCGTTCACGACGTGTGGAGGCCCGGCCGTCGAAAATGAAATAGGACCGGAGCGCCGCGGCTTGCACCGCTGCGCTCCGGCCATGAGGATCGAATTATTCAAACAAACCCCGAGGTGTGTGATTCGCTTAGTATGCGGCGTGGGCGGCGCTGTCGTCCGCCTTGAATTCTCCGGTTGACTGGTTGTAGTACCAGGCGGATGTTGGTGCCTGCGCCGCGGTGTTGGTCACTGCGTTGGTTTGCGGCGAGGTGAACGGGTTATTTGGAATGGCCTGCATGTAGGGGCCATACTTGCCGGTGGCTGCATTCACCGTACCATCGTAGTCCGTCTTCTTGGTCATCTTGTCGACAAAGGTGGCATACGCGGGATAGACGCCGTGCTGCAGCTTATACAGCTCGATCTGTCCGCGCATCGTGGCGAGGTTGGTCTGCAGCGAGCTCAACCGCGCATCCTCGCTGGCGTCGGAAAACTGCGGAATCACGACGGCGGCCAGGATGCCCAGGATGATCACCACGATCAACAATTCAACGAGCGTAAATGCTAACTTCCTCATGTCTGTTCTCTCCCCTCGGATTCGTTTGTCTTGGTGCGATCGCCGCCCCCCAGGACGGCGCTCCTCTCAACCGGGCTTCGACGGCGGGTCCGCCGTTTGCTCAACGGTTGTCGCTTCGATCCACGACGCCTATCGGGATGTAGTCAGTGGAACTTTATGATTGTGACGCAAGAGGGAGAATTGACTGAGAAACTGCGCCCATAACCATCGACTCGCGGCGAATCCATGTCCTAAAATGGACGCCCGTCTCTATCGTTTGATGATCCGGCCCGTATTTATGGGGCGGCTAGTGCCAGCCCCGCCACGACCGTACACGCAACCGCTTCGCCGCGACCCACGGCATCGACGCCCTCGCCGGTCTTGGCCTTGATGCCGACGCGTTCGCGGGGAATTCCCAGCAAATTCGACAAACTGCCGCGAATGGCTTCCTTGTGCGCCGATAACTTCGGCCGCTCGGCGTGAATGGTCACGTCTATGTTCACGACTGCGAACCCAACTGAACGAATTCGCGTCATCACCGCGCTCAAAAGCGCCGAACTATCGGCCCCACGGTACTTCGGATCGGTGTCCGGAAATAACTCGCCGATGTCCGGCTGGGCCGCGGCCCCGAGCAGGGCGTCGATCACCGCGTGCAGCACGACGTCGGCATCGCTGTGGCCTGCGAGTCCGAACGGGCTTTCAATGCGCACGCCCCCCAGAATGAGCGGACGGCCTGGCTCAGTGCGATGCAGGTCGGTGCCGATGCCGACGCGATGAATACACACGTCATCTTTCATGCGGCCGACTCATCCCATTGACCCGAGAACACCTCCGTGGCCGGGCCGGTCATGAAAACCGGTTCGCCGTCGGCGTTTCCCGCCCATTCGATGTGCAAGTCTCCGCCGGGCAGATGCAGCGTCGCGCATCGGTCGATCCGCCCTTCCAATACTCCGGCAACCAGCACCGCGCAGGCCCCCGTGCCGCAGGCCTGGGTCGTGGCCGCGCCGCGCTCCCAGTTGCGGATGGTTTCATCCGTGCGATTGTTGACCTTCGCGGTATGGAAGTTCACCCGCTTGGGGAATGCCGGATGCCGCTCAACCAGCGGGCCGATGGTTGCAAGATCGAACGACGCGACGTCATCGATGAACGCCACCGCGTGCGGATTGCCCATGGACGCGCAGGTTATGTTCATTGAAATCGGCCCGCGCTCGGTGCTGATCGACAGCGGCATTTGAATGCAGCGCTCGCCCTCGCACGTCACCGGAATCAACCGCGGCGTCAGTATCGGCGGACTCATGTTGACCCGCACGCGCGACACTCTCCCGCCATCGAGATGACAGGTGAGCGCCAGCACGTCGCGATCGGTTTCAATCCTGAGCAGCCGCGCATCGCCTTCGCGCGCGCCTGCCGAAATGCCATGATCGATGACAAACTTGGCCACGCAGCGAACGCCGTTGCCGCACATTTCGCTGCGCGAACCGTCGGCGTTGTACATCTCCATGCGGGCATCAGCGACCACGTCCGGCCGCGGCGGGCAGATGAGAATCAGCCCGTCCGAGCCGACGCCGCGATGGCGATCGCTGATCGCGCGGGTGAGCGCGTTCAAATTGTGACGCGACAAGTCGTGCTTGAAGCAATTGACATAGACGTAGTCATTGCCGAGGCCGTGCATTTTGGTGAATTGAAACATACCGCTAGTCCGCAAGCCTTCTCACGCTCAACGCCCTCACCCCGTCCCTCTCCCTCAAGGGAGAGGGAGCTAGGGGCCTCTTGATCGAGAACCTACGTCACTATTCTTATCCCGAAATCGCGCATTTCATAGATCGTCGTGCCATCGACCGTCAGGAACCCGTTGGCCATCACCAGCGGCGTGTCGCCATCCTCGCACTTGGTGATCGTAGCCGAGACTTCCACCCGTTTGTTGGAGGGAATGATCTGCCCGCGATAAGCCCAGGTGTGCGGGAGCCCGGTTGCGATCCCCTCGAAACGATGCGTGCTTGCGAGTCGCTCGCCCCATCGCTCGATGGCGTACACCTTCAATAATTGCAGGAACGACTCCAGCCCCAGCGAGCCGGGCCAGACTGGATCCTGATAAAAATGGGCCTTGAAAAACCATGCGGATGGATCGACCGTGGTTGAACCCAGTACAAAGCCCAAACCATGCGGCCCGCCATCGACCCGCAGCGCATCGATGTGCTCGATCATGCGAAACTCGCAGCCGGGCAGCAGGAGGG
>CAYXEY010000105.1:0-4611 GCA_964464105.1 uncultured Planctomycetaceae bacterium | reverse complement strand
GGCGAAAAAGCCGATGTTCCCGACAAGCACGTCCTATGCAGTAACCTGTCTCGCCGTGACTCGTAGCAGCCGGGCAGCAGGAGGGTGTCGTCGGCGGATTGCAGAGAGGCGGATTCCCAATCGGATGGTTCCTTCGACCCGACATCGAGCAGATCAAATTTGCTGGCGTCGCGTATGTCTATCTCCGTCGGCCTGAACAACCGCGCCGCCGCATCGCGAATGCCCACCTGCTTTGCCAACGCCTCCGACGTGAAGAACCCGAACTGCGTCGTGCCGTCGTAGATCGGACGCCCGTCGCAGGTCATCCGCATGTCGAAATCCTGAATGATCATGCCGCCGGCTTCCGAGACGCGCGTCATTCGCACGCGCGTCGTCAGCGTGCCGCTGTCCGGACGCACTTCCTCATGCAGCGTCGCCGTGCCACCGAGATTACGGAACTTCAAATCAGTCTCGCTGCGCAACGCCGAGCCGAGATACGCCGCCAACCATCCGCACGGTTGCAATGCAGCTTCAAGCAGCACCGCGAACGGCATGGTCGGCTGACGATTGGCCGCGAAGTACCACGCGTCCGGCGGCACGTTGTATTCCGCCTCGATCCACCCGCCGGCCGCGAGCTTCCACGGCGGCGGCTCGACCTCGACCACGCGATCCATGAACGCGAATGGCGGCCCCGGCAGCCGGGCAATTTTGCGTTTGTCGTCGAAGATGCGATACGGCTCGCCGAAGGCCACCGATGGCTTTCCGATGGCGAAGGCAAGAATGCGCTCGCGGTCGTAGATGGCGGGTTTTTGTGCCGAACGTTTCGATCGGTTGGCACTGTCAAGCGGCCTCATGCTTGGCAGCGCGAACGTGCGATTGTTCTCGAAACCCCCAGTTCCCTCTGCCAACAGACGATCGTTTGCAGCGCAGCCCCAGATCTCCTCCAGCCGCTCGCGTGTCATGCCGGTGAGTTGCAGCGACATGTCCGTCATGCGCACCACGCGGGCGCCATCTGAATACATCAGCGCATCCGCGATCACATACGGCTCCGGCCGATAGCCGATCTCCTTGATCTCCACTTCGTAGGTGACCTTTTTGGTCTTAGGCGTGACCGGCCCGCGACATTTCAATCCGCTGGAAACACCCGCAATCGGTTCGTAAGCAATCTCGTCCGCCTCGCCGACCCAGCCGTAGCGCATCAGCAGCACGCGGAGGGTGTGCACGCAGCACTCGTACATCAGCGTGCCGGGCATGACCATGTCGTCCACAAAGTGGCAGGTGAGGAACCAGTCGTCGGGATGGATGTCAAGCTCTGCGCGAATGAACCCCAGCCCGAAGCGCCCGCCCGCCGGGTCGAGATCGACCACGCGATCGAGCAGCTTCATCCTGCCATCGGGCAATCGGACTGGATGCGCGAGCGGCAGATTCTCGAATGCGCTTCCGAAGCAGGCCGCAAGATCGCCGCGCCGCAATGCGGCGAGACGCGCGTCGTCATACGACTCGCGCGCCACCGACACGAGCGGCTGCACAGATTCATCTCTGCTACCCGCCTGCGGCGCTTGATCCTGGGCAGAAATCACCACGCCCCCCGCCGCCGCGACCTCCTCGGCGGTGAAGAACCCCGCGCAGCCCTCGCGCATGGTCAGCATGGGACAGCCATTAATGGTCCCATCGAACTCGAAGAAAAAGAGATACGTCTCGCCGCGGCGCACAAACTTGTTGATGCGAATGTCATAGCGAATCACCTCCCCCGGTTGCGGCAGACCGCGATGGAAGGTGACCGTCGCATCGAGCAGGCGATAGGTTCGCTGTCCTTTCACCGCCAGATCGATACCCAGGTAGCCCGAGAGGAAGAGGTCAGCCTGACCGGCCTCGACGGTGATGCAGACCGGAGCGCGACCGCCGTCGAGATACCAGGCGTCGGGATGCACGTCGTGCTCGGTGATAAGCCGCCCCCCGGCGAGCGCGGTAGCTTCGTCGCCGCTCACCAGTCCGCCGAGGCGCCCCTCCACGCTGACGATGCGATCGACCAGCATGAGCGGCTCATCAGGCAGCCGCACGCGAGCGGGATATGAATCGACCTCGGCGAACATGGGCCCCAGCACGCGAGAAGCTGAGCCGACAGCAAATTCAAGGCACTGCTCGCGCGTGAATGCGACGGGTGTCGCATTCTGGCGCACGGGCGGTGAGGATCGTCGCGGCGTGCGCTGCAATGTGCGTGCGATGCCGCCTCCCGTGAGCAGCCTGGCCTGCGCCGCGACGATCTCGCCCATCGACTTCATAGCGTCTTGCGAGAATCGCAGATAGGCCGCGTGGGCCGTGGCAGTAGCGGTTGCAGTCTGGGCGGCGACGGCGGCCCAGTTGGCGCCGACGTTGAGGCGCGTCGGTTGGTTTGACGCTACAGGCCTTGGCACTAACAGTGATTTCCTTGAATCACTCGGCTTGACGGGAGCAATCCGTGTGGATGCGCAGTCGCCATCTGGCAGCGGCGGCCGTTGAAACTTACGTCGCGTCGGAACGACGATTCGTCGCGACGATTCCACTTCCGCCTTAGCCGGCGCCTCAGTTTCTTCCCCGTAGAGGAAACTCAAGTCGACCGCGACGCGATCAGCGATCAATTCCGCCAGCCCCCGTAGCACTGATTCATATTCATCCACGCCTGCTTCGCTCATCGTGACGGCGACGTGCGGCACGTCCGCGAGAATCCTGCCGATCATCCGCGTGCATGATCCACCCGGACCGGCTTCGATGAAGACGCGGACGCCGTCGTCGTACGCCCGGCGAATCAACGCAGGAAAATCGAACCCATGAATGGCCTGCGCGGTGATCGATTCGGCTGCCGCAGCCCGGGTCACGTTGTAAGCCGCACCCGCGGCCGCGCTGTAAAAGCGAATGCCAGCCTTGGGCGTCGTGGGCAGATCGTGCAGCGCCAGGTATTCGCGCTCGATTGTGCGCGCCACGTCGCAATGCACCGTCGGCACGCCTTCGATTGACACGCCGCGCCAGCGCATCTCCGTCAGCAGCGCATCGATCGCGCCGCGCTCGCCGCCAATCACGCATTCGCTCTGCGTGTTGACGATCAGCAGCCGAACCTGCGGACGATCGGCGATCGCCTGTCGCACCACGTCGGGCGGCTTGGGCACGACCACGGCCTTCCATTCGAATGGCGAATCGCCGAGCCTCCACGCTGTCCGGGCTGCATTGCACGGCCCCGCCAGGTCGGTCGCGAAAAGCGACGATTGCATCAATCGACGGAATAGCTCATCGCGATCGGGCCAGGCATCGAGCGACAGCAACGCCGCTGATTCGCCGAGGCTGTAGCCTATCGCCGCGTCGGACCGCAGGCCGAGTCGCCGCATCAAGTCGGTCATCAAAATGCCATGCGTGACCTGCGCGAGAATGAGCCGGCGGATGTCCGGCGGCGACACAGCGCATTCCTCCGCCGTGGGCATGAATTGTTCGGCAAGTCGATCGGTTCGCGCGTCGAGGGCATGCACGAGTCCGGGAAACGCCGAGGCAATGCCGCGGCCCATGCCGGGATTGTGACTGCCCGATCCGGGATAGACGAACGCGACCTGAGCGCCGGGCCCGACGGGCTGCGGTGCAAAATAGACGTCACGCTGTAATCGCGGATCGATTGAATCGCCGGAGAGCAATCGTCGGGCCGCCGCGATGCGCACACGCAATACGACAACATCATTGGCGATGATGACGACAGCGTGCCCTCCCTCATTCTGTTTGCGATTTCGGGCATGCCAGCGGCGCGCGAGAGTTTCGATGCCCGCCGACTGATTCTCCTCGTCGGCCATTCGACCCAGTGCGTCGATACTCGCATCCAGTGCCGCAACATCATTGCCAGTGATGGAAAAGAGCGCGAGCAACTGCGGCCGGCGCCACACCGAGTCTCTACGATTCGCGTCCGGCGTCTGCGACTCCTCCAGCAAGACATGCACGCAGTTGCCGTCGAGAGTCGTCGAAGTTACGCCCATTCGTCGCGGCCCGTCGGTGCGATTGCGCAACCAGGCCTCTCCGCCGGACCTGAGTCCATCATGTAGACAAAGCGCGGATGCGATGAGATCCGCCATACCCGTGGCCGCGCCGCAATCTCCCACGATCCGCTCGATCGAAGTCTCGGGCGCCATGCCGACGGCCGTTGCGTCGGCATGCGGGCGACCCTGTGCATCCAAACTTGCGCGGTGCGCAGCGACTTCGCGCACAGCGTTCGCAACTGATCGATCGATTCCCCCGCCGCTCGCCGCGCCGATCCCGCGAATGACCGCGTAAACCCGATCGCCGGCCGCCGTCGCATCCGTGAGGCGCTTAAGGACCAAACCACCCGCGCCGTCTCCAGTTTGAGCGTCGGCGATCAACCTCAATCGCGCCGCTGCCGCGCGTGGCTCCGCGGCAAGATCCACGGCTCCGACGATCGCCGCGTCCAACTCGTTCAATTGCAGCGCCCGCACCGCTGCTTCGAGTGCACGCAACCCACTCGCCGCATCCGCCGAGATGCCGAAGCACGGTCCGCCAAGTCCGAACTCGCGGGCGATACGGCTGGCGATCGTGCCGCCGAGCGCCCCAAGCGTCCGCGTCGCATTGAGCGGCGGCGAGATTGCCTCGCGCATGCGCTCGACC
>CAYXEY010000104.1:1981-11453 GCA_964464105.1 uncultured Planctomycetaceae bacterium | reverse complement strand
AGGTGAAGACAAAGCGGTGAACGGCGATTGAAGTCTCAATTTGGAGTATACGTCCCAGTCCGGCCTTGCGCGATGCGATCATGCCGAGGAAATTGTGGTTTTCGATAGGCTCACGGTGCGCAAAGGCAAAATTGCCGATGACCACCGTCCCATCCCCGAGCAGACGAACATCATCGATTTGGACGAACTTGTCTCGCGGCAAGACCCCCTCTTCATCATTCGAATAGGGCAGCCGGAACCAGCGCCATCCACAGGCTTCAATGGGGCTGCGGCTGTTCTGCGCTCCTGAGGACGAGTCGCCAGTCGTGGGAAGTTCGAGGCGACGAAGCGAGCTTAGATCTGGCCCATCGGACATTCTGTCGATTTTGACCTGCCGCGCCGCGATACTCAAGAGGCGGTCTGCTCATGGAGGAAATTTTGTTGGAGAATTGTGATTGAGTTCGCGTCCGGGCAAGGCTATGGTATTGACATATTCTTTTCTCTGTCCTTCTCCGGAAATCGCAACCTCGGTCGCAATTTCCAATGAAAAGGGCATCCGCCGATCCAGCTTTTCCTGGGTCGACAGCAAGCAAATCGGGCAATTCCCCGGTTGGCTTGGAGCTGGGATTCATCCCGGTTGGTTGGCGTGCCCAAAGCACACCACCCAAGATGCAACAACCTTTTTATGGAGGACATATGAGAAAGAAGAAAAATGCCTTGGAACTTGTTCGTATCGAGAAGGAAACGTACAACCGCAAAACCGGTCGGCGTGTCCGTCGAGTTTACGAACGGCCCAAGGTGGACCCTTTGCGGGTTCGGGTCAAAAAAGCAGCCTTGATGCTGGGTGGCGCCTTCATGGTATGTGCCGCCTGCCTTCAACTCCTTTAAGGCCCCGGGCTTCGCTGCAGCGAAGCCCACTTTTTGTCACCATCGGCCCCGTTTGATGCCTTCCATCACGGTGCCTGTGAGGAGGGCCAGTTGGGCCGCGGCCAGCAAGGCCAGCCCCTTCCAGTCCTCGACGCCGCTGGCGCGAATGAGGCCGGCGGCGAGAACGCCACCGAGTAGCATCCTCACGCCTCCTTGCAGCCCGAAGGCCGTTCCATGCCAGCCGCATAACCACATAAGCACCATCTCGAAGGGGCCTGCGGATCGATCAACTTGATTTGCCATGTCCGACGCTAGCACGGAATGGAATCGGATCGCAAGATTAGAATTTGAACCGCATGAACCCTTTCGGTATGATCGTGGGCATTCAATCTTCGGTCCCGTCCCGAACTCAAAAGAAAGACGGAAACACAAGGAGCCTCGCGGCTTGCCCACCCAGTGGGTGCGAACAACCGAATCCCCAATTTGGATTCTGTTTTCGTTTGTGTGAGCCATTTGGCTCCTTGTGGAGACAATAGACCCAATGGGTCTATTGTCTTTTAGGGACCCTCCGCTGGATTGACATCGATCGCTTCTGCCTTCCGTTTGGACGCCAGCATCGCCAGCATTTTCTGGCGGCGCTGCGGGTCGAATTTGCGTTTGAGTTCGTGTTTGATCGCCGATCGTCGCGATGCCGAATCGGTGGTGTCCCGAATCGTGTCCGGATCGGGCCGGCGGGGGAGCGGCGTGGTCCGCGCCACCTCGTATCGACCGGGGTCATCGATCAGAAACCGGGCCTCCACGCGCTGCGGCTCCTGATGACCCTTGCCCTCGTTGAGCACCAGGAAGCAATGCCCCGCCGTCTCGCTGACATCCAGGATCTTGTTCTTGTGCCACTTGGGAAGCAAGGTCGGCTTTTCGGTTTCGGCTCCGGAGAGGCCGCGCTGGTTGCGGCCGGGCAGCATAACGATTTCCTCCTCGGAAAGCGCTTGCAGGTCCTCGATGTCGCGCAGGCACGTCACCGTGAAGTACATCTTCACGTGCGTGTTGTCGAAGACGACTTGATGCAGGGCGCTGTCGCGATTCTCCAGTTGGGACGTGGTCTGGTTGGCCATGATAAGGCTGACGCCGAACTTGCCGGATTGGGCGAGCAGCGCCTCGAAGGCCCGCCCGGCCAGCTCGTGGAACTCATCGATGAAGATCCAAGTGCGGCGCAGGGGCTGGCCCTTGCGGGAGCGCTGAATGGCGGCGTTCAGCAGGTTGTAAAGACCCAGGCCGGCGATCTGCCGTGCGGTGGTGGTCTCATTCAGCGTGGGCGTAAAGAAGTACAGCACCTCACCGTCTTCCAGGACGCGGGCCATGTCGATGCAGCGGTTGGGGTCGGTGTTCTCCGGCGCTCGCAGTTGCGGATACTCAAGGAGAAAATTGAAGGTCATCCGAATCTGGTCGGCGTCCCGGACCTTCTTACGCACGGCTTGGCGTTCGAGATAATTGGAGACATCGTCGAGGGTCAGCCGTCGCCCCTCCTCCTTGGATAATTTACGGACCACGTCGAGCAACGCCGCCAGATTCTGCTGCGTGAAATACTGACCGCCGTAAATGAGACCGTTGTCGAGATTGAAGGCCTCGATCAGCAATGTGGCCAGGCGCATCACATCGCGTTCACCCGGCGGGACTGCCTGAAACGGATCGAAGAAGTCCCAGTCGTCGCGCACGTCGAGCGACAAGAAACGGAATCGCCGTTCCATCTGTCCAGCGGCCTCCCTCACAAAATGAAACAGGGCCTGGTCGCCGCCGAGATCGAAGATGCAGATTGGATCCTTGTGCATGCCTCTCGCGTCTGTGTACTCGCTCATCAATCGAACCGCGAGCGGAAGGATCGCCCGCGAAGTCTTCCCGGAGCGCGTCCGTCCGCGGATGTGGACATGGCCTTCGCGAAGCATGCTTCTAGCCACCGAGATCGGCGTGAGTCGATCGCCTCCGACTGTGTATCCAAGGTGAATGTCCGAATTACTCGGCGGTAGCGAGGATTTCATTGCGGCGTCCGCTTGTTTTGTCATGCGTTTGGCCTCTTGATTGCCGCCAACGCCTTCTTGACGCCTTCCGGACTTGGGGCGAATCGGATCAACACGCGGCAGTCGAGTTCTTCGGCGGCATGCTTACCGACCAGTTTCTCCAGGTCGGAACACTTGGGCTTCGATTCGCCCAGCACCACGGAACCCAAGTCGCCCGATTCCATCCACGTTCGAAGGGTCGGTTTTTCCCACGCTTCGGAAATACTCTCGCGTAGTTGCCGCATGGCGTTGGTCGGATTGGCTTTGGTCGGGAAGATGCGATAGACGCGGGGGCCATCCTCCTCTTCGGTGATGCAACAGGGCGTGTTGGGGTGTATGGATTCATCCCCCAGCATCGACTTCAACTCTTCCGGCTCCAGGCGATAGCGCCGGCGGTCGCTGAGGCAACAGAACCATAACACCGCCAGATGGGTCGGCAATGCGGCTGGTCCCAACGGCTGGCCCCGTTCCTTCCCTGCTCTCGCAGCCCGTGCTCCTTCCGGAGTCAGCGTGTAGATTGTTACGCCACCCGGCAGCGCGCCATTGGCAATCTTGTCATGCCGATTCAAAAAGCCGTCCTTCGCCAATCCGCCCAGCAAACGTCCGGCCCGGCCGGCATTGCCTGCGCAAAACAGACGGCTAGCGACTTCGAGCAGCGTCAGGCGATAAAGAGCGACATGCCGCAGAATCGCCTGGACTTCCGAGCCGAGTTCGACATCACCAGATTTCATACACTTCTCCGCACAACTCCGCGTGGAACTCCTCCAGCTTCTTCTTTGAATAGGCGCCCCCAAACTCAAGCACCCAGCCATCGCCAGCGCCGGCCCGTCGCGGTCGGATGATGGCATCCGGAAGCCGCTGGTTGCGTCCGCGCCCTTGGGCATACAGCTGCTGTTCGCAGGTCCAGCGCTGGGCTAGTTTCGGGTCGCGGCCGACGAGTTTCAAATAGACCTGGGCCAGGTGGATATCGTGGCTCACCTCGCTCGGTCGGGGAATGCGATCACCGATATAGCCGCCGAATTCCCGATTGGCTTGGCGGGTTGCACCTATTACCAGAGTGGCCTTCATGGGGCGTGTCCAGCGCGATTGGAGTCGATAGGCAATCGGGCCGAACTCAGGAGCCGGGTCGTCAGGGTGCCACCGGAAGACCGGTTCGGTCAGTTCAAGTTCGGGGTGGGCCATGAGGCTGGTTAGGTGTAGCAACTCGTCGTCGCGCAGCTTCGCAAGCCGGTCGCGGGCCGCTTTGACCGGATAAGGTCGGTCCGCCCACCACGTCCGGGCGGCTTGCTCCAAGGTCATCACCCGCAACTTTCGGGTCAGGGTCCAGATGACTCGTTCATCGCGATCGTTGAGCTGAGACGACATCGCAGAATTCTACTGCGACGCGACTTTCAGCGGGACTCCCCCGGGTCTTGCTGACGTGGGGCAGTACCGATTTCTGCTTTTGCAAGTAGCGTGAAAATCAGTGCTTATGCGTGCGGGAAGGCATCGCCAGGGTGATTTGATGGTGAGGGCTCAGCGAGCGACGGATTCGGCTGCAAACTCGGCTTGAAACGCAAGAGCGGACGTCAGGGGCGGCCGTCGTCCCCGGTCCCCGCGACGAATTTTAGAACTCGGGGCCGGCAATCCCGGTGCCGACATTGGGTTTGGGTGGGTATACACGAGACTAGCGGAAGCTCTGCCGCGACCTCGTGGCTTCAACGGAAAGGTTAACGCTGCCGAACCGGTGCCCAATGCCACCGGGCGATTGTCAACACTGCTTCAAAGATGTGGCCGACCCGCTCCTGGTTCGTCAGGGCGTCGTAATGCTCGGCCTCGTCTTCGTAAAGATAATCAATAACCCTTTCCAAGGCCCCACGAATTTCTGGCGGCACCTGGTCAGAGTTGCATCCGGCCGCGTCAGTCTCGTGATGGCTATTCCGCTCGGTCGGTGTGACCGAGACGATGTCAAGGAAGTCGTCCGCGGTCTTCCAAACAGCGATATCGGCGGCTTGCAGTGTGTGTGCTAACACGCTGGCATGACCGTCGTTTGCGGCATCAATCGTGGTCCTACCCCATAGGGAGAACGACCTTCTCAATTCAACTTGGTATTTCATATTCTCTTTCCATTTAGAAACGCCGCACCCGGAATGGATGCGGCGGTATGGACATCAATAGTCTTCCGGCAACAGGACGGTCGTCGCCGAGCGGTCCGCCTCGGTGATAATCCAGAACCGCCGGTCATGGCGGTCGCGGTACTCCGACAGAAGCCTAAAGCCCTGGTTGAGCGAAAGTTCGTTTTCCGCCCAGTCGGCCGGGCTCACCTCGCCCCAGTCGCCGGCGACGTGCCGCTGCATTGCAGCATCAACATCCTCAGCATGCAGGGTATCCAAGGCTGCGGGCGTGATGACGGTCCTCCCGAGTGCGAATCTATTGTCCATCGTTGTCGGCCTCCCCATCCGGTTTTGAGTCTTCACCGTAGGCGGGCTCGACAATCTGAAAGTGCTTGAGCCATAGCTGTGTTGCTTTCCACTCCGCCGGAGTCTGGCTTCGCCAGGCCCTGGATAGGTTTTCACCAATCCACCAGCGTAGGCGGTGCTCTCGACAGACAAGCCAATGGACTCGGCCAACATCGTAGGGACCCTCGCTGTGTCCGCAGTGCGGACATCCCCCGAAATGACCCTGGAATGCTCCGTTCTTCAGTCTGACCAAATTGTTTACATCAACCGAGTTGTCTCTGGTTTTCATAGGCTCCAGCCCTCCCCGCGGACTTGTGTCTCCGCAACCGCGTCGCAAGCAGTCGAGTCGATGCCGACCAGGTGACAACGGATGACCTCCAATGCGTCGCCCAACAAGTCGTCGCGCAATTCGAGCCTGACGTCGAAGTAGTCGTCGTATCTCATCCGGTCCAAAATGACGTGCAGCGCTGAGCGAAGGTCATTTGGCAGGGGGGTTGGTTTCAATTCACCGTTCATGTTTTCATCTCCATTCAGCCGGCACTACCCCGAGCGCGTCGGCAGGTTGTCCGCGGGTCGCCACAGGCCAAAGCCAGCTTTTCCCGTCGGGGTCGGTTTTTTTCGGACACAATTTTTGCCGGAAAAAACCGGCCCCAGGGAAAAGCGAAAAATAAGAGCATCGAGCTAATGCTCGATTCCGCCTGGATGAACGCGGGATGAGTCGAACGCGGAGGGCGGCGGGTTCATGGCAAGGGACGTGACCGCGCAGCGGGCCGCGAAGCGGGCGGCCCTGGCGGGCACGTTCCTTGCGAACCCGCAACCGGAGCCGAGACGAATCCCGCGACAATGCTGCCCGGCGCAGCCGGACCACGACCGACATCACCCAGGCTGCGTTCCTGCCATCGCGAGCCCATCTCATATATGGGCATCAAAGACGTGCAGCTGCCCGGCGTGGGGCACGACCAACAAATCGCCACCCAGCTCCAGGTCGTGGCCAATTCCGTCGTAGTCGATGTGATAGCGAATGAAATCAGGCAGGGTCTTGAGCGCGTCGGCATAGCACTCGTCCACAAACTCCGCGGCGTAGTCCGCGAGGCTGTCGAAGGCTCCGCGATACCCCTCCTCCATGCACCGGCGGGCCTCGTCGACATTCGATGTATCGCCCAAGTGACTCAACAGGTCCGCGAAGAGCGGGCCATGCTCAGACATGAGCCGGGCGACCTTGGCAACCCGGTCGATGTCTTCGTACTCCGACAGTCGAAGCCCCCCGAAATTCTCATAGTCGTGGATGGCCCATTCCTCGGCGACCAGTTCCCGCGACTCGGCCAGCATGGCCGCGATTTCCGCCCGGATGGCCTCAGCGGTTTGGTCGGCGTCAATCCACCGGCCCAGCAGCCGGCCGGCGGTGTAGTCGGCCAGAGAGGCCACGTAGATCCGCGGCGTGGTGTGTTGTTTTGTCTTGGGGTTGATGCATGATGTGTCCATGTTCCTCCGTGGCGCCAGACGATTAACGACCACAGGAGGTCGGCAGGCGACGCGCATGTCGTCGCGTGTCCCGGGCAACTCCGCTACCCCATACCCGGTCGGCGAGTCGCGCCGCCAGGAGGCCGACGATTTGAGCCGCAGTTGATGTGCGGGGCGCCATGTCTTCGCCACGGTCCCAGTTGAAGACCACCGCGTCATCCTCCAGTCGTTTCAAACAGAGTTTGGAAATTCGGCACCCGGGCGTCACCTCCCAGGCCGGATTTACCGCGGGCCGTGGGAAGACCAGCGCCGAAAACCGATGTCCGCCCATTTGACCGCGGACCCAGACGCCCCCGACCCCGCCGACGCGTTCGATGACGGCCTGAAGGGTCAGGGTCTCCAACAATAGCTCAAGTGTGTGTTCGTCCATCTTTGAATCCATGCAAAATCGACCACCCTCCCCGATGGCCTCGGTTTGACATGCGGGTTCCAAACATCGCCGGAACCGGACAACCGGAAGGCAAGGCCCATCCGGCCGGCGCCCAACCGCGCGCCCCGTGATGTGCAAATCGACCGTAACATATATTTACAACATTATGCAAGACTTGCTTGAACTTTTTTAGACTGGCAAGATGAACTGATGCGCAGCGCCGTCGCCATCACATTGACCCCCGCGGAGCGGACCCGACTGCGGCAGTGGTGCCGCGGTTGTGGCCGATTGTCCCGTCGAGCCCGCATCATTCGACTGGCGGCCGCCGGACTTCCCAACACCGATATCGCCCGGCGGCTGCGCACCGATGAGCAGACGGTGGGCCGCTGGCGAAATCGTTTTGCAGCGGGGCGGCTGGATGGCATTGCCCATGAATCGCCCCGATGCGGTCGAAAGCCCAGGGCCCGCGACAAGGTTGAGCGGTCCATCCTGCGATTGACCCGCCAACGCGCGCCGGACAACAGGACGTGGAGTACACGCACGCTGGCCCGGGCATTGGGCATCCATCACATGCTGGTGCATCGTGTATGGCGCCGGCATGGACTGGAACCCGCGGATCCGTGAATCACCCACGCACCTCACCCTAAAAGCCTGACCCGCTCACGCGAAACATAGACGAGAGTATCAATCCCACGCGCACGTCCATCACTGGACGCAGGCGTGGCGGCTGGATACACAGGGGTCCCCTATCAAACAAAAGGGTTCAGGTGGAGTGCGAACCCTCGCGGTCAAACATGGACAGTCAAAACCGATGCGACTCTGCTTGAAAGGCCTACGCAGCCTTCTGGGCGTGAATCCATTTGAACGCATCGTCGAGGGCCGAGGCCAGGATGAGAAGGTCATCCCGACCAAAGCCGCTCGACTCCTTCCACTCGTCGCCCTCCTTGTAGATGCGGGCGACCGTGACATTGTGCATCGAGCCGTTGGCCGTCTGGTTCTTCCAGATGACCACCTTGATGTTGCCGTACCGGATTTCATGGGCCGGCCGGTTCGCGTCGTTCTTGGGCATATCAATTACCTCCTAACCTTGAACCGCGAAGGTCCGCGATGCTCCACCTGATATACCCGTTATGGTGTCGGCCCTGCGACATGTGACCTAGCGCAACACGCGTGAATCCCGGCGACCCGATTCCATCGTTCGGTTTGGAGCAAAAAAAAATAGCCGCTCGCGGTTGCCCACGAGCGGCCGGGATGGATTCGGCCGATGCGGTACTCATCCGACGAATGAGCAACCCCTTCCCGCATCTGCCGGCGTCCAGAACATCTATTTACCACGGTGCTGCGTAGGGCAGCCCCAGCAATACGATTTCATCCATGATGCGATGGAAGCGTTCGGAACCTGACAACGTGCCCCAGTCGCTTCCCTCGCCGAAGACCTGTTCGTCGTACCACTCGTAGAACAACTCCCACGCGGCAGCCTCGTCGAATCCGGAGCCTTCGCCTTCTCCGCTGCCTGACATCATGCTTTCGCCACCGCCACCCCCCATAAGCGACTCTTCCTCACAGTCGTCGGGGATGCCGTTTTCGTTCTTGTCGTTCCCGTCAAGCTCGCATTCGTCAGGAATACTGTTGTCGTTACAGTCCAGAGACGGTAACAGAGTCCTACTGATATCACATTCATCAGGGACCCCGTTCTCGTTGCAATCCTCGCTGGTGGAATTGGCTATATCGCACTCGTCAGCCACGTCATTGTTGTTGCAATCGTCCTCACATTCGTCGGGCACGCCATTGGAGTTGCAATCGTCGGACTCCTCGTCCGCGATATCGCAGACATCAGCCACGTCATTGTTGTTGCAATCGGGCTGGCATTCATCCGGGACGCCGTTGGTGTCGCAGTCGCCACTGGTTTCCTCGGAGATATCAAATTCGTCCACAATGCCATTATGGTTGCAGTCAGGCTGGCACTCGTCGGGCACGCCATCTTCGTTTAAATCGTCGCTGACTTGGCCGTTTTCGTCCGGATCACCCGTATCAAGATCGCAGGAATCGGGCACGCCGTTGTTGTTGCAGTCAAGCGACGTGCCATCCTTGATGTCCTTGGCGTCGTGAATCCCGTTCTCGTTGCAATCCAGGTGAGCGGCGAGCTCCTCGGGAGCGGCAGGATCGCAGCTGATGGCAAACGAAGCGGCGGCGGTGGCGCACACTACCGGGTCGCCGTCGATGATGGTGTACGTGAAGCACTGTAT
>CAYXEY010000104.1:0-1971 GCA_964464105.1 uncultured Planctomycetaceae bacterium | reverse complement strand
ATCTGCTGGGCACACGTCGTAGTAGGACGCACATGCGTCGAGCCCTTGCCCCAGCAATATGTCGATAAACGGGTCAACATCCGCGAACGAAATCGCCTCGTCGTGGTTGCAATCTCCTTTAATGCACACGTCGTCGGCATCGGGCGTCTCAATGAAGCCGCCGGTCACGAATGAAATCCAAACCCGCTGACTCCCGGCGTCATTCTCTGTCCAAGCCGCGGCGACAGCGTGATTGGCATAGGAGACGGTGTGCTGGTTGGATTGGGCGAGCGTTCGATCAATGTCATCGGGGTCATTGGGTGGGGGGTTCGGCGACAGGTCGAATTCGTTCTCTAGCAGAACGCCCTTTGGATCAAAGAACTGCGCTCGTACGCCCCATTGATCATCCCCGTTCAATCGGGCGTTCCACGCCACGATGAACGAGCCGAAAAACTCAAAGCGATTAGTCTTGCAAACTGAAACGACCGGATGCACAAGGTCAGGGTCGTTCCCAAGCAACCAGGTGTCGCTGGAATTCGCGACAAATTCCTGTGATTTGAACTCCAGATTTCCACCCTCCTCATTGAAATAGAGGCGGCGGCAGTAGACGGCGAAGGGCTGGTCGCTGGTGCAGGTCGAAGCCGTCGGCGAGCTCAACAATGAAGGGCCGATCCACGCCACACATATGTTCCCGCAGTCATCGATTGAACAGGAGGGATGGAGCTGATCCGAGCTTGGAATTTCGCGGCTCGGTTGATTTACGGATTTGAACTCAGCAGGGCCTTGGTCTCGGTCGATTGCATCGATAATAGCGCCGTTTGCGGCGTACACCCGCAGGGCTATGTTAAAAGGCGAGAACGCGGAATCAGGGATTTCGCGCTCCGCCCACGCATACACGTGTATACCATCCCTTCTTCTCGACGCCAGGCATCCGCGCCAACGGTCCACCTGCACGGCGCAGGACTCGGAGGGACAAAGGCAGGTCGCCGAAGGACAGCTGGTGTTTGATCCGCAGCATCGCACCTGTGTTTCAGCACTGCTCCCGCTCGTTTGAATCGCCCGCACCAGCCCGCGTTCGGCATCGACCCGCTGAGTGTTGGCGAGCGAGTAAAACTCGCTGACGTCGCTGAAGCCGACCGAGGGATGGCGATCCGCGGTGCCGGTCGTGGGCGTGGCGACCTGACCGAAGTAGTTCACGGTGAATCCAGCGGGATTTCCCAGGCCGTCGAAGATTGGGGGAATAAACTCGAATGCTCTCGGGAGAATCAGCACGCTGGAAGTTCCGCCGCTCGGTGTAGCCTGCCAGCCGGCGAAAAAGCGATGAGCAAACGACGGGTGGGTTTCGAGTTCGACGCTGACGTGGCGGTGCTGTACACCGTTCGTCGCATCCGGGGTGTCCAGCCGCAGAGGGCACTCGTCGGCCGGTTGGTTGGTCGGAGGGTCGCCGGGCTCGCAAACGCATTGGAGGATTGAAGTGCCATTCTGGAAGCGCAGCACGTAGATACCGTTGTTGGTCGAATTGATGCTCTCAAACGCCAGCAGGACGTTGGCTGCCGTGATGTCCATCGACACGCTCGCCTCGCGGCCATGTCCGTCCAACACGTTGCCGTCAGTAATAAGCTTGTCATATACGTGCTGATAAGGATCCGTCGTGGCACGCTGCACGGCTGTCGTGGTCGGACAACCGGCGAATGCGGTGTCAATCGGCGCGACCATGCAGACCGCCAAGGCGATCGCCGGTCTCATAACCATTTTCAGAAGCTGCAAGGATGTCATTGCGAGGACCTCCGCACGATTAAAGGGACACTATTCGGCGTTGCGTACGCGACAACGCCTACTTGTTAGGAGAAATGCGACAACGAGGGAAAAGCAAAATGTCGATGGCTCTGGAACTGTCGACAACTGGAAGGCATTGTTTACGATTGCGTCAGGTATCGTTGAACGCCAGTCAACGGTGATCGGGTTTTTGAAAGCAAATCCATCAAGAAGGGC
>CAYXEY010000103.1:0-11554 GCA_964464105.1 uncultured Planctomycetaceae bacterium | reverse complement strand
ACCTCGCAGCAACTGCGACCAGATGTCCTCGGTGCTGGCCAGCACGCGTCGCACAAAGACCGAGCCGGCGTCGTTCGACGTGTTGCCGGTGGATTCGTCAACGCCCGAGTTGATGCTCTGTCCGAACGGATTGCCGCTGCCGCCGGGCAGGCCGCTGCCGCCGCCGCCGAGAAACTGCGACGGATCGACGCCGAAGAACATGGCGATCAGCACGATGACGATCGTGCCCATGCCGCCACCCAGTGCCAGCCGCGCGCCCCCGCCTCGCCGCCGATCCTCGACGTTATCACTTTCGCGCATTCCATCCATTCGCATGATGTGGCCCTCCGATTGATTTGCGACATGATTCTAGCAGCGCCGAGACCAATCATGAACTGGCGGATGCCGCGCAATGCGTCACTGCATCGGCGACCAGGCCGTATTCGTCGGCGGCGATGGTCCGAACATCGAACACGATGGCGTCGTCGTTGATTCGCGTGAGCACGGCAGGATCGTTCAGTCGCAGCCGGTCGCACACATCCTGCACGGACTGCCCGCGGGGTCGCCAGCGAATAATCCGGCTGGCCAGCGGTCGCGCGGGCAACGACCCTCCGCCTGCGTAACCGTGATCGTCGGCCAACTCAAACGAATCTCCCGAACGCGCGGATTTCAATTGACTGAGCAGCGCCGCGGCCCGCTCGCACAGGGAATCATGCGACTCGCTCAACGCGGCGAGCGTGGGAATCGTCTTCGCCGACTCGCCGGAAAGATACACTTCGAGCGTCGCCTCCAACGCGGCAATGGTGAGCTTGTCGATTCGCATGGCCCGGGTGATCGGATCGTTGCGCAATTGCTCGATTATCGCCGCCTTGCCGATCAGAATGCCCGCCTGTGGTCCGCCGAGCAGCTTGTCGCCGGAGAATGCGACCAGATCAGCGCCGCTTCGCAGGCTCTCGCCCACCGTGGGCTCGCCCGCGTTGGTCCACGCGGGATGATCGAGCAGCGCGCCGCTGCCCAGATCGTCCAGCATCGGCAGGCCGCGGCTCTTTGCCAGCGCTGCCAGCTCCGCCGCGCCGGGCGATTCTGAAAAACCGACAATTCGATAATTGCTGGTGTGCACGTGCATGATCAGGCCGGTGCGCGGGCCGATGGCCGCCTCATAGTCGCGAAGATGCGTCTTGTTGGTCGCGCCCACTTCGCGAAGCGTCGCCCCACTGGCGGACATCACGTCCGGCAGGCGATAGGACCCCCCAATTTCCACAAGTTGACCGCGCGAGACGATGACCTCTTTGCCCTGGGCCAGCGCCCGCAACGCGAGCAGCGTGGCCGCGGCATTGTTGTTGACCACCAGTGCGGACTCGGCGTCGGTCAGGCGACGAATCAGCCCTTCGACGTATTCGCCGCGCCGTCCACGCTGGCCCGTGGCAAGATCGAGTTCGAGATTGCAGTAACCGGCGGAAATCTCAGCGAGATGCCTGGCGGCGGCACGCGACAGCACGCTGCGGCCCAGTCCGGTGTGCAATACGACACCTGTCGCGTTGATCACCCGCCGAAGGCGGCCGACGCGAAGCCGACCCGCTACGGTCGCAGCAATCGCAAGCACGCCCGAGGTACTTACATCGACACCCGATTCCCCGCGTTGCACGGCGGCGCGTACTTGTGCCAATGCCTCCTTGAGCGCGTCGGATCGAACCGCGCGCGGCAGCTTTGCCAGCGCCGGTGCTTGCGTCGCCGCTTCGAGCAGCACGGTCATCGAGGGCAATCGCGACAAATCACCGGTGGGCGCACTCATTTCGGCGACTCCAACAATTCGCGCTCATCGCCGACGCGGCGCGTAAATCGCACACGATCCAGATGTTCGAGCAGCAACTGCACGACACGACGATTGAGCTGCATGGCGTCGCGCACCTGGGCCAGCTTGAATCGACCGGACGCCCCGAGTTTGGAGACGGTCGTCTTGAACCTGTCCAGAGCATGTGTCGAGATGTAATGGCCCGGTCCGATCGACGTCAGCCGCGGCTCAATCCGTGCCAGATCCTCTAACACCTTTGCGCGCGGACGCGACAACCCGGCCATGGCTCGAAGCGACGCCAGCGGCGGCGGATCGAACTCCGCCTTCGAAATCTCGGACACGATCGCCTCAATCGCCGCCGCGTCCTCCGGCGAAAGCGCGGGCTTGAACGAAGCATGGGCCACGAACGGCCCGTTGAACACCACGCGGCGCGACGATTCCAAACGTGCCAGAATCGGGCGACCACAACCGATCGCGCTGCGCCGATCGATCCATCCGATCAGTCGATCGCGCGCTTCGCCCGGCTCGCGCGGATGGGTCTGATGCCGCCGCGAAAGGTAAGCAAGGGTTCGCGCCTCAACGGCGGCGATGGCGTCGCGATGAACCCACCGGCCCGATTCCAACTCAACGACTTCACCGGTTCCAGTCAGCCGGGTCAATGAGTCGTTGACATCGACCGCCGACAGGCCGGTGTCATTCATGGCCTTGAGACCCGAGGGCACGTCGAATCCTGAAAGCCGGACCCACTCGGCATGGCGAACCTGTTCGTCGCTTGATTCGCTCCGTAAAAGCGATTCTCGCTCCTCATTCGCCATGGGGCGCACACGCCGCCACACGGGCCGAATCACGCGGCCGCCGCCGATGGTCTCCTGCGCGGTCTCATCGCGCAATATGAAATGCTGCCCGAACTGAGAGACCAGCGGCTGAGCCGTGCGAAGCTGCACCAAGGCATCGCCACCGGGTGTGATCTCGGTTCCGCCTATCACGACCAGCGTCGCCATCTCCTCGCGCGTGCCGATGAGGACGCGCACCCGCTGATGCGACTCAATCGGCCGTTGCAAATGCGAAACCGCGCGAACTCGCGCGCCCAGGTATCGCGATGGCCGCAGATACTCCGGCGACGCAAGCTCCATGCCCCGCTCGATCTGATCGCGATCGATACCCGTCAGGTTCAATGCGGCGCGGTGCCCGGCAGCGATGGACTTTACGTCTGAGCCATGCGACTGAATCTCGCGGACCCTGCAACGCAGCCCGCGCGGAAGCAGCTCAAGCGTCATGCCGACATCCGCCCGCCCCGCCAGCACCGACCCGGTGACCACGGTCCCGCGCCCCTGCACGGCAAAGACGCGATCGATGGCCATGCGATAGCACGGGCCGCCGTCATTCCGCGGAATGTGTGATGCTAATTCGTAAATGCAGGAGCGCAACTCAGGCAAGCCAATACCCGTTCTTGCCGAGCATGGCAGGCTCGGCCACTCGGCCAGCGTCGTGCCCGCTGTCAGCTCGCGGATTTGCTCACGAAGAATTTCGACCCGGCCCTCATCGACGAGGTCTGCCTTGGTCATGGCGATCAAACCGCAGCTCACGCCGAGGGCCGACAGGATCTCCACGTGCTCGCGGGTCTGCGGCATGATGCCGTCGTCGCAGGCCACCACCAGCATTGCCAGGTCAATTCCGGTCGCCCCTGCGACCATTGTTCGCACGAACTTCTCGTGACCAGGGACGTCCACCACCCCGACTTCAATCGGGTCGCCCGCATCCCCGCCGATCGACAAATGGGCGAAGCCAAGCTCGATGGTCATGCCCCGGCGCTTTTCCTCCGGAAGTCGATCCGGGTGCGTACCGGTCAAGGCTTCAACCAGGGCGCTTTTGCCGTGATCGATGTGACCGGCGGTACCGAGAATGAACCCGCGTCGTTCGGCTTCGACGGGCATGACGGTCGTGGGAGTCATGGATGAATCGTACCACGCGCCGATGAGCGGCGGTATCGATCGTACTGTGCCGGATGACCCGCGGCATGAAAAGTGGCGGGTGTCTTTTTAGTGCGAGAAAACACTTGCACGGCGACCGATTCACGATACACTTGCACGGCGTGAATGCCCGGTGGTTTACCCCACTCCTGCTGATGTGCTTTGCCCTCTTTGTCGTGGGGGCCAAGGCGTATCTGTCGCGATCATCAAAAGACACGATCCAAGCCCCCTCGATTGAACCTGCTCAGCGCATTTACGCCCAATTCCCCGCAGCCCAACGCCGCGAGGCCGCGAACTCGCGCGTCTTTCGACCGCGGCCGCGCTCGCTTGAGCCATTGCCCATCATGGCCATGACCCGGCCGATTCCGGAGCCGATTCGTCCGGCGCCGCGAGGATCGACGCCGGTTGAGACTCCGGTCACTGATGCCGTCAGAACCGTAGTGGCCATGGCAACGCCATCGCCCGCCGAAACCCCTGCGCCCGAATCGACTGACGGCGCATCAAAGTCGTCGGAGAACAATGCCGACACCTCGGCCGCTCACGTAGCAGACGATGCGGCCAGTGACGTTGCAGAAGTTCTTGCGGGCAAATCAAGCCCCATTGAAGGCGACCTTCCCGACGAAATCGCCACGTCCGCTCCTGCGGAAGTCGCTGAGACGAAGCCGGCGGAAGCCGTGGTAACCGCGGCAGCGCCTCGGCCCGATCCTGCCCCCTCCGGCGGCAAGCCATGGACGGACGCCCTTGTAGCCGTCGCCGAGCAAATCGACTCCGCTGCCGTGCGAATGCGCAGCAACTTCGAGAACGGCCCTGCAGCGACGCTAAGCCGCGCATTCGACGCACTGGCAGCCGGTCAATTCGAACGAGCCTTGCGGGATTTCGACACGGTGCTGGATCGAAAGGTGCACCTGGCTCAGGCATGGTCGGGCAAGGGTGAGTCGCTGGTCGGGCTGAATCGCTTTGACGAAGCGGCCGAAGCATATGCGCAGGCCGTAGCCCAACCGGGGGTCGCGATTACCGCTCATTACAACTATGGCGTCGTGCTTTACCGCTTGTCCCAGTACGCCGACGCCGGCGAGCAGTTCAAGGCCGTGGTCAAGACTGATCCCGATCATGCCGAGGCCCATTACAACCTGGCGACTCTCGCCCAGCGTGATGGGCGCCTCAGCGAGGCCCTGGAAAGCTGGAAGGCGTTCACCCGGCTACGGCCAGCCGTCGCGGGCGGCTGGTTCAACCTGGGGATTGTGTACATGGATTACGACCGTCCGGGCGAGGCGGTCGCATGCTTCAAACGCGTGATCGAGCTGGACAACCACGACGCCGACGCTCACATCAACCTGGCCATGGCTCATCTGGCGGCCGATCAGCCAGCCGAGGCCTTGTCCGCCCTTGAGGTCGCCGAATCGAGACTGCCGGGCGACCGGGTGGTTCTGCGATATCTGGCGGATGTCCATTCCCAAATGGCCGAAATCGGTGGGCAGGACTCCAAAATGCATGCCGACAAAGCCGCCGCTTACCGCAGCCGAATCGCCGCCGTCCCCACTCGCGAGCAACGCAAGGCTGTCGCCGGGGCCGTCGTTGACGGCCAGCCCTAACCAGCGGCCTTGGACCGTCACTCCTAACTTCCTGTCAACGCTTAGCCTACGGCCGGAAACGCAGTTTCAGCCTGGTTTTCCCCGGGGAATCGCCCCATCAAATGGCGCTCCAACCTTCGGTCCTGCAAGGAATTGTCATCCTTTTTCGCATGGATTTTCGTTGCCAGACCCCTGTGTCGCTAAATATAATCGCACCCATGAGCACCGAAGGTGGACCAAACGTGACCGGACCGAACCCGAAGGATTCCCCTGTGGAATTGGGCCTGACCAAGCAGCGCAGCTCCGATCTGCACTTTTTCCTGTATCGGCGCGCCCTGCACCCCGAGCTGTTCCATATCTACATGGACAAGCACCTGGTCTATGGAGATTTCACAGCCAACATTTGGGTCAGCGGCCTCTCGCATCTGGTCAGCGTCACCAACAATGACACCATGGTCACCGAACTGGCGGCCGTGCCCAGCGACCTGCTGACAGATCGGGGTCTGGTGACCCAGTTCCGGTTCCGTGGCGAGCGCGATTTCTCGTACCGCTTTAACGACGAGCTGCGCTACATCTTCAGCAGCCAGGTCGAGGAGATGACCGAGCACATCTTCCGCACGACCTACCGTGATCTTACCCGATACGCCAAGCGCAAGGGCCTGTTCGTGCCCTATCCGCAATGGGCGATCAACGGCCTTGAGCCGTTCACCTACATCGATTACGAGACCCGGCACCACGAGCTGCACATCCACGCCTATCACGCCTTTCCCGGCGAGTGGCGGATCGTGCGGACGCAGTCGATCTTCGAGGTTCCGCCGGAATCGCGCAAGTAAGTCAACTTGTCTATTTATTTCGAAGGGACCCGGGCTTTAGCCCCGCCGGTGTCCGCGTGCGCGAAGGTGCCATTGGCTGTTCGTCAGCCAGTGATTATGCGAATGACTGCGGGTCGATGAATGCATCTCCAAACCACTGGGCTCGCTCGCGTTCGCACTGGCAGCAAGATGCCAGCAGCAGCCTTGAAATAGACAAGTTGCGCAGCCGTACCGCCGAGCCGCGGATGTAACGCCGCCGTATCAGCGGAAACCAGCGACACGTTGAATTCGTAGAAACTACTCCGCACTCCATTCGCCGCGTTTGATCCAAACCGCATCGCGGCATTATTGTGTCGCGGAGTTGTTCGACTTGTTGACAGGCACCCCGCCTCCGGAGTCGTCGCTCTATTGACGAAACACCGGCGGCCGGATGCGCCGCCCTGACAGGAGCCATTCAATCGTGACCACGGCAGCTACCTATCGACCGGTCGATGCGGCGATCAAGACCGCCAGCGAACCCTTCGCCCGGCTGACTGAGTCCGTTCGACGCGTGCTGGTCGGACAGGAAGAAATGTTCCGCCAGATGCTGATCGGCATCCTGGCCAATGGACACATCCTGCTCGAAGGCGTGCCCGGCCTGGCGAAAACGACAGCCGTCTCCTGCCTGGCCCGCGGCATCAACACGGGCTTTCGTCGCATTCAGTTCACACCTGATCTGCTGCCGGCGGACCTGGTCGGCACGCTGATCTATCAGCCGTCGAGCGGACAGTTCACGGTGCGCAAGGGTCCGATCTTTTCGAACATCATCCTCGCGGACGAAATCAACCGCGCGCCGGCGAAGGTGCAGAGCGCTTTGCTTGAAGCCATGCAGGAGCGACAGGTCACCATCGGCGACGAGACGCATCGTCTCCCCGATCCGTTCCTCGTCCTCGCGACGCAGAACCCGATCGAGCAGGAAGGTACGTACCCGCTGCCCGAGGCGCAAGTCGATCGCTTCATGCTCAAGGTGCGTGTGACGTATCCGAATCGCGCGCAGGAGCGATTGATTCTCGATCGCATGGCCGTGACGCGACCTGATCTGACCGTGCAGCCGGTGATGACCACGACCGAAATCGCTACGGCCCGCAAGGCGCTCGACGATATCTACATCGACGACAAGATCAAGGATTACATCGTGTCGGTCGTCTTCGCCACACGGCAGCCGGCCGAGTTCAAGCTTGACCTCAAGCATTTCATTCAATACGGCGCTTCGCCGCGCGCGACGATCATGCTGGCCCTCGGGGCCAAGGCCTGCGCTTTCCTCGCCGGCCGTGGCTTCGTGACGCCGCAGGACGTGAAGGACATCGCCCCCCCGGTGCTTCGCCATCGCGTGATCGTCAGCTATGAGGCCGAGGCGGAAGATCAGACCAGCGACGACATCATCAAGACCATCCTCGACCACGTGCCCGTTCCGTAAACACGATGACGCCCAAGGAACTACTCAAGGAAATTCGGCGGATTCACATCCGCTCGTCGCATCTGGCCAACGATGTGCTGGCCGGCGGATATCACTCCGCGTTCAAGGGGCAGGGCATCGAATTCGAAGAAGTGCGCGAATACGCCCCAGGCGATGACATTCGTTCGATCGACTGGAACGTGACCGCGCGGCAGGGCCGGCCGTTCGTGAAGCGCTTTCGCGAGGAGCGCGAGACCACGGTTCTGCTGGTCGTCGACGTGAGCAAATCGCAGGAGTTTGGCACGGCGCGCTATGAAAAGCGCGGATTGGCTGCGCGCGTCGCGGCGACGCTGGCCTTCTCCGCGATCCGCAATGATGACCGCGTCGGGCTGATCGGTTTTTCCGATCATGTCGAGCGTTACGTCAAACCCGAGAAGGGTACGCGGCACGTGCTTCGGGTCATTCGCGAAATCCTCACACTCGAGGCAACCGGCAGCCGCACGAGCATTGCGACCGCGCTGGAATATCTCAATCGCGTGGCACGGCGGCGCTGCGTGGTGTTCCTGATCAGCGATTTTCAGGATCGCGGCTACGAGCAGGCCATGCGCGTCGCACGGCGACGGCATGACGTCGTTTCGATCTGCATCTCCGATCCGCGCGAGGCCGAGCTTCCCGCGGTGCGTTTCATCGAATTGCAGGATGCCGAGACCGGCAAGCGAATGCTGGTCGATACGGCCAGCGCGGCGTTTCGTCGCACGTTTCATGCTCGCCGCGCCGCGCGCGCCGAGGCCCGCACGCGCGATCTGCGGCGCCTGCGTAGCGACTCGGTCGAACTGACCACTGGACAGTCGTACGTCGAGCCGCTCATCCGCTTCTTCCACTCGCGGGAGGGGCGCCGATGAATCGCCGCCTCGCGATGAGTGTGCTTTTAATCGTCTCCGCGGCATCAGTAATGCGCGCCGCGGACGAGCCCACGAGCCGACCGATCACGCCCGTTGAGAAAACCGCGAAGTCTGGACCGGTGACGGCGATTCTCAAACTCGATCGCGACGAAGTGGCCATCCCCGCCACCATTGGGCTCAAGCTCATCATTGAGGCCGAGCGCGGCGTGGAAGTGACGTTGCCGAATCTTGATGACGTGATTCGTGAACTTGCCGTAGACAAAGTCGAGAAGAAGCACACAGTCGACCCGGACGGGCTGTACGAGACCGATACCATCACCTGTCAGCTCGATCCGCTCGCGGCCGGCAAATGGACGCTCAGCGACATCGAAATCCCGTACGTCGACGCGCGTCCGCGGATGAGCGGCGAGGCCGGCAAGGTTGAAGATAAGGCGGTCATTTCCGGGATTATGGTGACTGTCACCGGCAGCCCCGCAGATGTAAAAGGTGCAGCAAATCTCAAAGGTCCGTGGCCGATGAAGCTCATACTGTGGGCTGCCGGCGTGCTCGCGGTCCTGCTGGCCGTCGCCTGGTGGGCGCGGCGCAAGCGCGGGCCGGTCAAGCTGTTGGCTCGAAAGGTGGCCCCGCCCCCACCACCGGTGCCCGCGCACATCTGGGCCATGGCAGAACTCAACAAGCTGCTCGCCGAGAGGCTGCCCGAGAATGGCCGCACCCAGGAATTCTATTATCGTATCAATGCCATCGTGCGTGGATACATCGAGCGGCGCTTTGGCTTCCTTGCCGCCGAGCAGACCAGCGAGGAGTTCATCGTCGCCGTATCACGATCGGGCGACCTGTTCGACAGCCAGAAGCAATTGCTTCAGCAATTCACATCTGCCTGCGATCCCGTGAAGTATGCCCGGGCCATGCCGTCGCCTGAAGATATCGCCTGGGTCGTCGAGACCGCGCGCGGATTCATTCAAGCCACCACGCCACTTCCGCAGCCGTTGACAACACAGAATGCGCGCGCTGAAGCGGAGGTAGCCGCGTGAGTTTTCGGCTCTATTATCCGTGGTTTCTCGCGGCCGCGCCACTGGTGGGGCTGATCTGGTGGTCGTGGTTTGATCACAAGCGCCGCGCCGTGTTTCGCTACTCCAGTCTCGAGGGGCTCGAGCCCGGCACGCGCACCCTGCGCATGCGCCTGCGAAGCCTGTTGCCGATTCTGCGAACGCTCGCCATGCTCCTGCTGATCCTCGCGGTCAGCCGTCCGCAACGGGCCGATGAGCAGACCCGCGTGCAAACCGAGGGCATCGCCATGCAGATCGTGGTGGACCGCTCGGCCAGCATGGATCAGGCCGACTTTCGTGACGCGCAGGGACGGCCGCAGACCCGGCTCGATGTCGTCAAAGAGGTCGTGAGGGCATTCGTAGCCGGCGATGGCGGCGAGCTACCGGGTCGCGAGGGCGATCTGATCGGCTTGACCGTGTTCGCACGATTCGCGGACACCTTCGCGCCCCTCAGCCGCGACCATCGCAAATTGCTTGAAGAATTGAAAAACACGCAGGTCGCGGTGACGCGGAGCGAGGGCGGCACGGCCATCGGCGACGCCCTCATGCTCGCGGTCGAGCGCATCCGCGACGCGGGGCGAAAGCTGTCGAAGGACAAGGACTTCAAGATCAAAAGTCGTGCGATCATCCTGCTGACCGACGGCGAGCAGACTGCCGGCGAATTCAAACCGCAGGAGGCGGCCGACGTCGCCGCGTCTTTGGGCGTGAAGATCTACACCGTTGGGGCCGCGCCGGATTTTCAGGAGCGCACCCTCGGCGGATTCTTCAACGACCCACAGACCATCCGAACGCCGGTCGAGATCGACGAAGGCACATTGAAAAAGGTTGCAGAGGTGACCGGCGGCAAGTACTTCCGTGCCCGCGACGAGAACTCGATGAGAGAAATCTACCAGGCGATCGACAAGCTCGAGCGGACGGTGGTGGACGAACAGCGCTTTCAGATCTGGCATGAACTGGCAACCGACTGGGTGCAATGGGGACGCGTTCGGATACCGCCGATACTCATGGTCGCTCTGGGAATACTGGCATTGGAACAGATCCTCTCATGGACGGTTTTCCGGAGGATTCCGTAAATGTCTGAGCTACCGTTCAGTCATTTTGCCCGCCTGGGCTGGCTCGGCCTCGTGGTGCTCTGCGCCCTCGCGTGCATTTACGGCTTCGCCCGCAAGGCCGCCGCGATGCGGGCATTCGCCGATGCCGGACTGCTCGCGGCCCTGGTGCCCGATCTCAGCAAGACTCGCCAATACGTCAAGGCGATTTTGGCGCTTGTCGCCATGGCGTGCGTGGTGCTTGCCGCGATGGGCCCGCGCTGGGGAACCTATTACGAAGATGTTCTGCGACCCAAGCTCGACATCATGATCTGCCTCGACGTCTCCCGCAGCATGCTCGCCGAGGACGCCGGCATGTCGCGGCTCGAACGCGCCAAGGACGACATCAAGCGACTCCTCCCTCGTTTGGGCGGGGGAGCGATCGGTCTCGTCGCCTTTGCCGGACGGGCCGAGCTGGTCTGTCCGCTCACCGATGATTACGACTTCTATAGGCTCACGGTCGATGACGTCGGCGTGCACAGCGTGCGTCTGGGCGGAACCAATCTGGCCGACGCGACCGAAACCGCCGCGAAGGGCTTTGACCGTGTCGGCTATTACAAGCGCGTGATCGTCGTAATGACCGACGGCGAGGATCAGGGCGAAGGCGCGGTCGAAGCGGCCGCGGATGCGCATAAGGCGGGCATCGACATTTATGCGATTGGCATCGGTGACGCCGGTCGCGGGGCGCTGATTCCCATTGAGAACAACGGCCGCAAGGGATATGTCATGCACGACGGCCAGCAGCACTGGTCCAAGCTGGACGAGGCCGGGCTACGACAGATTGCAGCAGCCGGCGGCGGCGTGTACGAGGCAAGCCGATTGGTCAGCGGCAGCGAACGAACCTTGGAATGGCTGCACGCGAATCGCATTGCCCCGGCCCAGACGATGGAGGCCCAGGATCGCAAAGTCCCGCGGAAGTGGCCTCGCTACCATTGGCCGGCGGCGGTCGCGCTGGCGTT
>CAYXEY010000102.1:0-11564 GCA_964464105.1 uncultured Planctomycetaceae bacterium | reverse complement strand
GCTGGATTTCGACGCGCTCGGCGTATAACTCGCGCAGATTGCTGCGCGCCCAGCGGAGAAACATGGACGTAAGCCCGCGATAGGTGTGCGGCATCTTGGCCCGCACGACAGCGTTCTGTTGGTAGGCTGTCAGCCACCCCTCGCGAAGAAACAAATTGGTCATTGCCCGGTCTTCGCCGGTCGTGCAGGTCTTTCCGAGGAACGTTTGCCCGGCCCATTCGGGAGCCAGTTGGCGGACGACTTCAGCGCGGTAAACAGACAATGCGCCGGGCGTGCAGAACACACCGCGAAATTCGTTCTGATAGGCCCGCACGAATTTGAAAGACAAGCTGAACGTCGTCTTGAGAAATCGCGTGAAAACGCTGTCGCCGGGGTTGAGCACTTCTACACAACCGGCCACGCACCCGACCTCAGGTTCGAGTACCAGCGGGGTGACGCCATTTCGCAGAGCGTCGGGCGCGAGAATGCTGTCGGAATCCACGGTCACGAAGACATCGCCACGGGCCACACGAAAACCGCGATACAAGGCGAGCCGCTTGCCGGAATTGCGCGGTTGTCGCAGCGTGGTAACGCGTACGCCGGGTGGTGCGTCTGATGCCGCAGCGAGAATGTGCTGCCAGGTGTCGTCATCGCTGCCGTCGTCGATGGCGATAATCTCAAAACGATCGCGTGGATAATCGCTGTTCGCGGCCGAAAGAATCGCGTGGCGCACGAGCGGGCCTTCGTTGAACGCTGGGATGATGATCGATGCATGCGGTAGCAGATCGTCGCTCACCGCAGCCATCGGTTGATAGCGCCGCCAGAGCATGACCCGCCATGCAAACGCCGCGTAAGTGACGATGCCAAAGCCGAGTGTCGCCATCCAAAGCAGGTGGCCCAGGACCGAACGCGCGTCGGTCGATTCGCCAAACCAGGCCGCGCCGCGAACGAGCAACGGCACTGCCATGCCGGCGGCGATCATGACCAATGCAATGACGAAAACCGACTGATGCGCCGCGGAGCGCGGAGTTTTGTCTCGCAAGGCAATCGTGATAGTCGGGGAGCGCCCGGGTTGAATCGCCTGCGACAATGATCGGCTCGCTGAATCGTGCACGATCGACACCCGGTCCCTGATGACTCCGACGCCGCCTGCATTTGGGGCGGTCCTATCACTTCAATCCTATCGGCATGACCCACGGGGATGCCGCCATAACCGTTCAGTTACGCGTCTTTGCGGTTGCGTACACCAGACTAGACACGCTCGGGGGCATCCGGTTGGTATGTACGATGGCCCGTTTTCAATTCTATCTCGATTCCGCCACGGTAGTTACGATGCAGGGGCTTATTGGGACCCCTCCCAGACGGCCTCCCCATGGGCCAGTGTAAATGCCTATGACAGATCCAACGAGGCAGGATTGTGGTTCATTACCGGCGAATCGACCGCCCGCGGCGATCGTGCAGCTGAATCGCACCGCGGCGGGTGTGCTGGTGGTGTGCCTCGTCGTGTTTGGAGGTTGGTGGGCGTTTCAGCAGGAGGGCGGCAACGGGACGAATTCGGACGCTCCAACACGCGTTCAAACGGGGATCGATCCGAATACGGCGACGTGGGTTGAACTGGCCCAGCTGCCCGGGCTGGGGGAGACCGCAGGCCGGGCCATTGTCGCTTATCGCGAAGAGAGACGGCGCATCAGCAAAGGGCCGGTTTTTCGAAAGGCGTCAGACCTCGAGCCAGTGCCGGGAATCGGGCCGAGCACAATCGCGCGGATCTCGCCGCATTTGAACTTCAATGCGACAGCCAGCGCGCCGAGCAACCCCGCGTCGCAGCCATCAAGACGTTGATTAAATACGAATGACTAAGCCGTCGGCTCGGCGTTCGGAATGACCGCCGAAGCCACCTTGGCGGCGGTCTCGGTTGCAACCTGAGCAGCCGCCGTTGCCGTCTCGCTTGCTGCGTGGGCGGCAGCGAGCGCCGCCTCCTTGGTGCGATCGGTCGCATGGGCAGCCGAGGTCCGCAGGCGGGACATCATCTCGCTGACCTGGCCGGGGTTGCGGCCAAGTGCAAGTACCTTTTGCGGCGGCATGCGCAGCTCCCACACGACACCGACCCACGACAACATGCGCAGCACGTAATAGGTGATGTCAATCTGCCACCAGTAGAAGCCCTGGTTGACAGAGTTCTGATAGTAGTGGTGGTTGTTGTGCCACCCTTCGCCGAGGGTCAGCAACGCGAGGATGAGGCTATTCTTGCTGTCATCGGTGGTGGGGAAGCGCTTGCGCCCAAGCATGTGGCAGAAGGAGTTGATGGCAAAAGTCGTGTGGTAGAGAAACACGGTGCTGACGAACGTCCCCCAGACCACGCCGGCCCAGCCGTCGATCAGATAGCAGAGCCCGCCCATCACGAAAATCGGAATGAGGTGCCAATTGTTCAAGAACACCAGCTCGGGGAATTTGGTCATGTCCTTGATCATTTCATAGCGGGTGCGGTTATACATCGGGCTGAGCACCCAGCCGACGTGCGACCACCAGATGCCGTCGCGGGCCGGCGAATGCACATCTTCATCCTGATCGGAGTGCTTGTGGTGATGGCGGTGATGCGCTGCCCACCAGAGTGCGCCCTTCTGCGCAGATGCGCCGCCGAGGAAGGCCAGCACGAACTGGAAGAACCGGCTGGTCTTGAAGGTGCGATGCGAGAAGTAGCGGTGGTAACCGCCGGTGATTCCGAACTTGCGAATCAGGAAACACGCGATCGCCAGGATGATGGTCTTGGCAGTGGTGGTTTCGCGGATGTATGGAACAAAGACAAGAAGACAGGCGAGGTGAATTCCAAAAAAGGGAATTGCCGTGAAGGGGATCGATCGGTCTTTCTGCATAATTAATGAACTCGTGAAAGATAGCCTCGGAGCTTGAGGCGAAATGAATGCTCTGGGACAGGCAAACGCCTCCGGCCGTGGTAGTAATCCGACGCCGCACCTGGGGTCCTGCGCCGGCGATGCTTCCATGCACCGACCACTGGGCCGCGGGAAAGATCGGCATGATAGCGGCGCGGCAGAGGGGGGTCAAAATGGAAATTGTCTTACGAGCACAAACCTAGCGTGGGGCGCTAGTAACGTGCGCGAAATCGCGCTTTTCCCGGCAAGACGCCGCCTTGTGAATCGATCGGATATCATCGCCCACGATGTACGAAACCGGTCTTCTGTTCCCGCCCGACGAGCCGTCGAAATCGGAGCCGGCTGCTCCGAAGCCTGTCCCGCCCGCTGCGCCGAATTCCGCGCAAACTGCCGCACCCCCGCAAACACTCGGCATCATTTCGGTTCAGCAGTTGACCCAGATGGTTCGATCCGCGTTGTCCGCGCGCCTGCCGAGCGAACTTCATGTCGCCGGTCAGGTCTCAAACCTCGCGACGCCGGCGGGGGGGCATCTGTATTTCACACTGAAGGACGCCGCTTCGGAATTGCGCTGCGTGATGTGGCGCTCCGATGCTGCGCGATTGAAGTTCCGCCCCGGCGACGGACTGGAGGTCGTTGCGACTGGCAGCGTCGATATCTTTGAGCCGCGCGGACAGTATCAATTATACGTTCGTCGATTGGAGCCGCGCGGCGTTGGCGCGCTGGAGCTGGCGTTTCGTCAGCTCAAGGAAAAACTCTCCCGCGAGGGGTTGTTCGATCCGGCTCGAAAGCGACGGCTGCCAAGATTCCCGCGGACCATCGCGGTGGTGACCAGTCCGACCGGCGCGGCCTTGCGCGACATTGTGCAGACGCTGGCGCGGCGCTGGCCGCTGGCGAAGGTGATCGTCGTCGGCGTGCGCGTGCAGGGTGAAGGCGCGGCCGGCGAAGTCGCCGAGGCCATTCGCCGCATCAACATTCAGGCGGACCGCGTCGGCGGTATCGACGTCATGATCGTCGGGCGCGGCGGCGGCTCGATCGAGGATCTGTGGGCCTTCAACGAGGAGGTCGTGGCCCGGGCCATTCACGCCAGCCGCATCCCGGTTATCAGTGCGGTCGGCCATGAAGTGGATTTCACCATCGCCGATTTCGTGGCCGATCTGCGAGCGGCGACTCCGACTGCCGCGGCGGAACTGGTCGCACCCATGCGCGATGAGGTGATTGCAGCGCTCGATGCGTGGGGCATGCGGTTAACCCGCAGCGTACGATCTTCGCTCGATCTGGCCGCATCTCGATTGACTGCGCAAGAGCGCTCCCCCGTGATTCGCGAGCCGATGAGCCTTGTGCAACGGCGTGGCGAGCGGGTCGATGATCTTGCAGGACGACTCGATCGGGGCATTCGCGCCCGCGTGGGAAGGCTTGCGGCTGTGCTGCACGAGATCGAGGTTCGACTGACGCGGGTGCGGCCGGAGGCAGTCCTGGCGGCGCGGCGCGAGCGGCTGGCGCGGATTGAACATCGGCTGCGCTGGGCCCAGGGTCATTTCAACCTCCTGAAGGAGCGACGGCTGTCGGAGCTGTCCGCGCGGCTTTCGACGGCGACCCCACTGCGTCGCGTGGCAGGCAATGAAATACTTCTGTCGCAATTGGGCGGACGGTTGGTTCGGGCCGTGAATGCAAGCGTTGAGAGTTCGAGTCGCGGGATTGAGGCCCTGCGGATGCGGCTCGACGCGGCCAGCCACGAGCGCGTGCTGGCGCGAGGTTTTTCGATTCTGCGAAATACGCGGACCGGGGCCATCGTGACTCAGCCAGCGGCGGTGCAGTCCGGCGATCCGCTCAACACGCAGACCGCCGGCGGGCGAATCGACAGCGTCGCTGTGACCAGCGCGAGCAAGAATTCGAAAGAAGACGCATGAGCGAGCCAGTCCTCAATTACGCGCCGACGCTGCGACAGCCAGCGGTCAATCCTCGGGTGACAATTGTCGCTTTAATTGCCATGGCGGCCGCGGGCGTCATCTCGATCGTCGTACCGGTGTTGATCAGCCCGCCGAAGATCTGGCGCTCGGGCGAAACCTTTGTACCGGCCATTCGCACCGGAATCGAGAGTTTCTCCACCGCAACTGCCGTTCTGCTCGTTGTCTCGGGCGTGATTGGCGGGGCGGTTACGACGTGCCGTCCGGTCTTGCTGGGATTGGCGACGATGTCGGTTTTCCCCATCCTGGCGTTTGCCGAAATGGTCCGCTGGCCCACCTCGCACAATCTGATTCCGTTCGAACTGATGATGTATGCAGCGCTTACGGTTCCCGGAGTCGTTGGTGCATTCATCGGACGGGGGATGAAACGTCTGTATCGACGTGAAAAGACAATCGACACGGCTATCTGATATTCGGCGTGATTTCGACCGAGTTTGGGCTGGCCGCCCATCCGGGTTTGATCTTGGCGGGTGATTTCCGCTAAGATTCGCATACCGACCAAACCAGAGCCAGGAGTATATGAGGAAATCGAAGTACGCGTTTGTATCGAACTTGTTAACGTTACCGGATAACACTTGGAGGGATTTCGATGTCGTTGGTTGCACGGTCTTTGTCAATTGTATTAATGCTCGCCGCCGTGGCGAACGCGCAGGTCGTCATCAGCCAGGTCAATGGCAACGGTGGATTGACTGTTACTGGCGCGGACCCGTTTGATCGCGATTACGTGGAGTTGTTTAACAAAGGCACCACTGCGGTCAACCTGGCCGGATGGTCGCTTCAAATCTGGGGCGACTCGGGAACTTCAACCACGGCTGCGACGCCGTCGTGGGATGTGATTCTGCTGTCAGGCACGATCCTGCCCGGTCAGTACTTCCTCGTAGCGCCGTCATTTCAGCGCGGCTCGCTCGGTGCATCCGTCGTAACGAGCCCGCTGCCCGCGCCAGACATGATGGGACCGGTCTATGACGGAGCCTTTCTGATCAGCGGCGTCAATGGCGTGGCCCTGATGTCCAACACCACACAGATACCGGCGGGCCAGTGTCCGTCGGGTCCTAACCTGGTCGATTATTTCCGCTACGCCCATCCCAACGGCGCGTGCTTCGAAGTTGCGGCGGCGCCGCCCTGCACGTCCGGTGGCGCGGGTGGCGTGTTCCGCAACGGAGGCGGATGCGATGACACCAACAACAACCTGGCGGATCTGACCAGCAATCAGTTTCCCACACCGCGCAATTCAGATACAAACGTCTTCGTGACCACCAGTGCCTCGCCCAACGTGCTCGAAACCGGCACGGGCGGACTGGTCACGCTCACCGCGGTCAGCGGTAGCTCGCCCTGCAATCCGCTTGGCGGACCGTTGACCTCGGCAACCGCCAACCTCACCGCATTCGGTCTTGGCGCGGCGGAGACCCTGTTCGACGACGGCGCCCATGGCGATGGCGGTCCCGGCGATGGCACATTCGGAATTCAGTTCACGGTTCCCGCCGCACAACCGGTCGGCGCTTACGTCATCAGTATGACCGGTACGAGCGCGGTGACGACGCTTGCATCCTCGGCCCGGATTCGGGTTTTCCCGCAACCGGCGGCCAATGACACCTGCGCCAACGCCATCAATCTCGCCGGTGGCGGAATCGACATCTTCAATGTCGGTCCGCATTCCACACTGGTCAACACGCTGAATGCAACCGGCGACGGCATTGATGCCGGTTCGTGCAACGGCGACGTCGAGATCAAGTTCAGCGTCTGGTACACATTCACGGCCCTGGCAAATGGCGCGGTGCGGATTGACGAGAACAGCACCGAAGACATCGTGACTGGCATTTACACATCCTGCGGCGCTGCGTCATCCATCTGTCTCAATCGTGAGAATGTGGGCTTTCCCGTGGTGATGGGCAATACCTACTTCCTGCAGATCGGACGCGAGACCGCCAACGGCAATCTGCCGCAGGTTCCGCTCGATCTCACCTTCTCGTTTGTGACTCCTCCGGCCAACGACGCGCCGTGCAACGCGACGCCGATCCCGGCCTTCCCGTTCGCGGATACGCCTTACGGCCCGGCGCTGTCAGACGAAACCAGTCCAGCCGTATCGATCACCTGCGACGCGACGGCCAATACGAACGCTCGAAATGGCGCGTGGTATTCCTTCACCCCGGCGTCAAACGGCGTACTGTTGTTCTTCGAGAATTCGATCAACCCGACCAACTTCACGGTTTTCACCGGCGATTGCAATTCGCCCGTGCAGCATCAATGCGCCGATGAATCACTCTCGGGTGTTCAAATTAACAATCTGATCGGCGGCACGCCTTACCTGCTTCTGGTGTCCTACGATGCTTCGGCAACGACCAGCACTTCGAACCAGCCTTACAACTTCAACGTTCAGTTCATCCCGGCGCCGCCGAATGACAATTGCAACGGGGCGGTGGATTTGAATGCGGTTGGCCTACCACATGCAGAGACGGTGACAGCCCGCGCGGCCGCCGGCGACTCAGGCGTTCCGACGTCCACTGGTGGAACGGGAATCAATACCTGCAACGCAACCCTGGGCACCCGCCCCAACGCCGTCTGGTACAAATACACGACCGGTCCAACGGCCAACGGCACACTCCGCGTCGCCGATTTCTCAACTAACGATGTGTTCTACAACGTCTTCACCGGAAGCTGTGAAGGCCTGGTCGTGAATCAGTGCTACGGCGCATTTACAAATGATGACATCTACATCCAACTGGCGCCGGACACCACTTATTACATCCTCGTTGGCATTCAATCCACGACGGGCTCGGCCACTGCGGATTATGATCTCACTTTTACCCTGCACCCCCGACCGGCGAACGACGAGCCGTGCGGTGCAACCGAGGTGACGGCGTCATTCGTGGATATTGTGGTCGGCCCATCTGCGACTGCGGACGTCGACCTGTCCTGCAATTACAACATACCGGTTCAGACGACCACGGGTTTCGGCGTCTGGTATCACCTGAACCTGCCCACGGCACAGCAGCTTCGCGTGCACCAGAACAATTCCGACGTGTTGGTGTACGGTCTGTTCACCGGCCCGGATTGCGGCAATCTCACGGAGATTGAGTGTCGGCAGGGAAGCAACGGCGCTCTGACCACCGATAACACAGCGTACTTCAACCTCATGCCCGGCACCGACTACTGGCTGCTGATCGGCAAGATCGCCAACAGCCAGCCATTCGGTGCTTACAGCCTGGATTTCCAACTGACCGATGCCAAGGGGTCGTGCTGCGTGAGCAGCGCTTGCTCGATTGCCACCGCGGCGACCTGCACGGGAGCATTCGGCGGGCCGTTCACTTACTGCGGCAGCACGCCGACTTACGAAGAGACGCCCGGCGCCGCGATTCCCGATGGCAACGCCGGTGGAATGACTCGAACGATCGAAGTGACCGACGCAGGCTCCCTCACGGTTGCCGATCTGAAGGTGTTGATCGACATCAACCATGCTCGCGTGGGCGACCTCATCATCACCCTGACCGGTCCCGAGGGTACGGTCGTCGAATTGACACGCCGCCTGGATGATGACGACGACAACACCTGCCCCAACTTCGGGTCGCAGGGCCGGCTCACCGATCTGGCCGGAACCTACATTTTCGATGACCAGTCCTACAACCCATATGGCCCGGACTTCAAGGCGGCTGCGAAGTACTTTGATTCCAGCAACCTCTTCCTGTTGCCGGGACGGTACAAGCCGGCCACCTGCGATGGGTTGTTCCCGAATATCAATAACGTCTTCCTGGGCACGGCCATCAACGGCACATGGACTCTGTTCATCAGCGACAATCAGAACAGTTCCACCGGCGTGCTGAACCGCTGGGGGCTCATCCTCAACTATGGGCTGGACAACCCGTGTGACTGTCCGATCGCAGGCGATGCCGACGGGAACGGCATTCGAAACGGTCTGGACATCGATCCGTTCGTCGATTGCCTGATCTCCGGAGGTACGTGCGATTGTGCGGACATGACCGGCGACGGCAACGTGACGCTGGATGACCTGACGCCGTTCGTGAATGCGTTGACGCAATAAGGCGGCCGGGTTCGAGTTCGTAGTCCAATACCAGGGCGCGGCGTACGTAATTCGTGCGTCGCGCCCTTTTTGTTTGAGTCCGAATCGCGCTTGCCCTTATTCTGCGCAGCCATGAAATCACACACGCACCATTTGACGCTCAACATCCCGGCACGGATGGGCTTCGTGAACATCACCCGCGAGGTGGCGGCGCAGGTCGCGGCCAGCGGCATTCGCGAAGGGCTTTGCCTGGTCAACGCCATGCACATCACGGCAAGCGTCTTTATCAACGACGACGAGCCGGGGCTGCACCGCGATTACAAGAAATGGCTTGAGGAACTGGCACCATTTGACGCCTCGCCCGAGCGGTATCACCACAATCGCACCGGCGAGGACAACGCCGACGCGCATCACAAGCGACAGATCATGGGCCGCGAAGTCGTCGTGGCCATCACCAACGGGAAGCTCGACTTTGGTCCGTGGGAGCAGATCTTTTATGGCGAGTTTGATGGGCGCAGGCCGAAGCGGGTGCTGGTGAAGATTATTGGGGAGTAGGCATTAAGGCACGTAGGCACAAAGGGAATGCCATACGGTCGACTGCACGAGTGACCGATACCCCGTTTGCGCTCAGAGTTTCTTAGGATCGGGTTTAGACGGAATGTATCAGGTGTCTTGTTGGGTGAAACGCACGCGTTTACTCACCCTCACCCCAGCCCTCTCCCTCTAGGGAGAGGGAGTATTAATGGAGCCGAAGGGGGTCGAACCCTCTACCTCTTCCATGCCATGGAAGCGCTCTCCCAAATGAGCTACGGCCCCGGTGGATTCAATTGTCGAGGCAGCATTAGAGACGCGCCGCGAGGCAGTGTCAAGCCGATTCAAAGGCGTGTGCGATTATCGGGCGCTTGCGATTCTGCATGCAAATGCCTATCCTAAAAAGTATGGTTGAGCGCCGCGTTCTCCGCGGCCAGCCAACCTTTTCGGCGCGGCCCGTCACGCTGGGAACGGCGCTCGGTGCGGACGCTGGGGCAAGGTGACGGAATGTCGACGGCGTCGGCACTGGGGTCCAGTGTCCTAGTCTTGAATCGCAACTACCTCGCTATTCGCGTCATCGACGTGAAGCGGGCCTTCAGCCTGCTTTGCCGCGAACTGGCCGAGGTGATTCACGTCGACCAGGGTCGATACACCGCCTACGACTTCAGCGAATGGTGCGATCTGTCGGAACTGGCCCGGCGCTTCGAGCCCGATGCGCATGACTGGATCAAGACAGTGCGCATTGACATCGCCGTGCCGCGGATCATCCGGCTGGCGATCTACGATCGATTGCCGAAGCAGGACGTCAAGTTCAACCGCCGCAACATCTACGCGCGCGACAGCAACCGGTGCCAGTACTGCGGCAAGCGGTTCAGCACGACCGAGCTGTCGCTCGACCATGTCGTTCCGCGCAGCCAGGGCGGACTGTCGACCTGGGAGAACATCGTCTGCGCCTGTTTGCAGTGCAACATCAAAAAGGGTGGGCGCACGCCCGAGCAGGCTCATCTGAAGCTGATCACCAAGCCGGTCAAGCCGCGGCGCAACCCGGTGCTGAGCATCAAGATGAACGACGGCCGCTACGCAAGCTGGAAGGCGTTCCTCGACAACGCCTACTGGTCGGTGGAGCTGAAGTAGTCTCTGAGGCAAATCTGATTTGTGGCACCGGTTTTCAACCGGTGAACTGTGCAACCGGTTTTTGAATCGGTTGAATTTTCTCGCGCTTATTCTTCGCGGCACGATTCACCAAACACCGGTTAGCAAACCGGTGCCACAGTCATCAATCCCTTACTGGCAACCGCCGTTGAGGACGCATTGCGCGAACGGCGCGATGTCGGCTGCGGTGACTGCATCGTCGAAATTGACATCGCCATTGAGCAGTTCGCAACTGGCGTATTGCGTTTCGTAGGCCGGGGCGTCAAGCAGGGCGGTGACGAATGCGGCGATGTCCTGACCGTTGATCAGGTTGTCACAATTCATGTCGGCTGCGCGGTGAATCTGCAGCACATAGTCATACGACGTCGACGCCGATTGGCCGGCCTGGACGTTGACGCTGATGAATGCGTGGATGCGGTAATCGCCGGGGATGAGCGTGCCTTCATCATCAAAAGGTCCGGTCGGCGTGAAGAACGTGGTGTAGACAGATTGCCAGGAGAATCCATTGAAGCGCTGCAATTGAATCCCGCTGAATACGCCCGGATTGGGGTGATTGAAGTTGCCTGACAGGCGGTAGTGCACGGACGTGGTCACCGAAAAGTGAAACAACAACTCATTACCGGGGTTGGTGCAGAACAAGCTCGCAATGCCCGCGCCGCTGATGGCTGTGAGGGCGTTGATCTGGCCGCTTGCAGCAATGGATTCGAATTGGGTCAGCGGACCGGTGATTGTGTAGGACTGATCGAGATCGCTCTCGACACCAGCCGTGTAGGGATTATTTCCGGGTAACACTCCGCTCGTGCTTCCAATGTAGCCCGTGGACTCTGTGTCCGTGGCGATGAGTATTGGATCCTCAACGATGTCGCCGCCGGTATGGGAATCGCCCCCGGCGCCGTAAACGTAGTTGAAGTTGAGCTTCGAATAGCGCGACGTGAGGGACTGCCCAAAGGAGCTTTCCGCACAGAATGCCGCCGTCACTACACACATGAACGCAACTCGCAGTTGAAGTTTCATTTGTTACTCCCCGTTTTGATC
>CAYXEY010000101.1:10066-11669 GCA_964464105.1 uncultured Planctomycetaceae bacterium | reverse complement strand
CGGCCCTGGCCGACCTGCTCGAGGCCGACCGCGAATTGCAGTGGAATGCGGCCATGGCGCTCGCCCGGCTGGATAGTCCGCGCGGACGCATAGTGCTGATGAACATGCTCGATCGCTCCTTCTGGGAGAAAATCGACCTTGATTACATGGATGGCGGCTCACACGTTCGCCGGAAATACTCGGCTGCCGAAGTGGCGCGATACCTGGCGGCGGCGGTGCAGTCGGCCGGCCATTTGAACAATGCGGAACTGGCCGCGATGATCGACGCTCTGGCAAAGGATTCGTCGATCGACGTCCGCGAGGCGGTGCGCGAGGCGCAGACCCGGCGGACAGGTTCGGCAACGAGCGCAACGACGCGGCCGGTGGGAACCGCGATGAAGGGTTGATGGGCTCGCAGGGAATGCCACACCGGGTTGGCTGCACTGGCAGCAAGCTGCCGGTGGCGCCCGGCAGATGACACGCAGTTGCTGCTTAAAGCAACACGATGAGGCGAAGGTCATGGCGACGAAGGATCTGGTGACAAAAGTCTGGATCGCACCGGGCTGCATCGTCTGCGACGCATGCGAGACGACGGCTCCCACGGTGTTTCAAGTGCTGCACGACGAAGGCACGTGCATCATCCGCCCTGACGCGCTCGACATGGAGTTCACCAAGCCGCTGACCGACGACATCATTCAGGCATCGGCGGAGTGTCCGGTCGACGTCATCAAATACGAACTGAAGCCGTTTGAATGGGCCGGCGATCCGGCGCCCGCCGCCGAGCCGGCTGCTGCCGCCTCGCCGGCAGAGGGGGCAGCGCCTGCTGTCGCCGCAAAGGCCGCGCCGGCCGCTCATGCCCCTGCAGCAAAGGCTGCGCCGGCCAAGCCCGCCGAGCCGCCCAAGCCAAAAATCATGGACCCTGCGATCGCGGCGCTGCTCGCGGCAACGACTGCACGCGGTGGCCATGCGACCATCAACAAAGGCGTCGCCGATTTGCCCGACGCCGCCCGACAAGTGGCCAAACTTTCGCCCGACAAGCTGCCGGCCGATGCTCGATTCCAAAAGGTGCTCGAAAAATCCAAGCCCGACAAGACTGAGCCGACGCGGCGCGATCTCGTCCTCGGCGCTGCATGGACCGCTTTCGCCGCCGGCATGGTGGCGCTGCCCGCGGGGCTATTCGGACGATTCATGATGCCCAACGTGCTGGAAGAGCCCGACCCGAAGGTTCGCTGCGGTTCTCTCAGCAAGTACATGGCCATGCAGGTAGGGGAAGTGAACGAGGATTTCAAATCGGTCAAGCCCAGCGGATTCTGGATCGTGCGCGAGGACGAGCGACTGGTGGCCCTGTCAATCATCTGCACGCATCTCGGTTGCGTACCGAACTGGCTGCCGAACGACCGCAAGTTCAAGTGTCCTTGCCACGGCAGCGGTTACACATACGATGGCACCAACTTCGAGGGTCCGACGCCGCGTCCCCTTGAGCGGTTCAAGATCACGCTCGACGGCGACAACGTGATCGTCGATCGTTCGAAGAAGTTCCTGGCGATGGGTCCGAATGATACGGCGATCTGGGGCGACCCGGACGCGTCGATGTTCCCGAAATCGCGCAACGGCACGTACCCCA
>CAYXEY010000101.1:0-10056 GCA_964464105.1 uncultured Planctomycetaceae bacterium | reverse complement strand
ACCCGGACGCGTCGATTCCGGTGTAAGGCGAATGAAAAATTGCGAATTGCGAATTGAAAAAAGAGAAGACTCGAGGGCCGAGTCCTAGGTAACTTCGATGAGTTTATTCTCCAGCGTCGGTGATTATGTTCGCGAGAGCCAGGTGTGGGGCTCGATTTTTCGGCATGGCGTGCCGAAGGATCGGCGCACCCGGGCCATGGCCATTCTCAGCAACGTGTTCCTGCATTTGCATCCGGTCGCGGTGCGCAAGAGCGGCATTCGCCTCTCGTTCACCTGGTGCATGGGCGGGCTTACGTTCTTCCTGTTCATCGCCGAGACCATCACCGGCGTGCTGCTGATGTTCTACTACCGTCCGGTGGTGGAATATGCCTACGGCGACATCATCAACCTGCGCAACAGCGCAGTGACGCTCGGCCTGCTCCGCGAGATTCATCGATGGGGCGCGCACGCCATGGTCATCGCCATCTGGCTGCACATGCTGCGCGTGTTCCTGACCGGCAGTTACAAGCCGCCGCGCGAATTCAACTGGGGCGTCGGCGTTGTGCTGCTCACGCTTACTTTGCTTCTCTCGTTTACAGGCTACTTGTTGCCGTGGGATCAGCTTGCAATGTGGGCCATCACGGTCGGCTCCAACATGGCCCGCGCAACGCCGTTTGCGGGCAATGAAGGACCGGGCGCGTCATTTATCGCGATCAACGGCATCCCGCTGGTTCATGCCGGCTCGGACGCGCGCTTCGGCCTGCTCGGCGGAACGTCGGTCGGTCCCAATGCGCTCATCCGCTTCTACGTGTTGCACTGCGTGTTCATCCCGCTCGTGGTAACGGTGCTGATCGCGGTGCATTTCTGGCGAATACGAAAGGACGGCGGCATTTCCGGCCCGCTGTAAGATGCGAACCCCCTCGGGCGTCGCAATGGAAGCGGCCCGCGACACGGCTTTGTGAAGATTGGTGCGATGTTTTTGACCTGGCAAATCATCCTGGCATCGACAGGCGGCGGCGGCGGTTTTGCTGAATCGCTCGACCATGCCCTCGAGCCGTTCAAGGCGTTCGTCAACTGGCTGTGCGCGCCGTATTACTTCGTGCCGCTCTGCACGGTGCTGCTGGCGATCTTCCTGATGGGGTATCGCAGCTTCACCAAGCCGCGCGTGGCCCTGTTTCTTGGCGCCCTTTTCCTGATTTTCTATTTCGGAAGCGCTGTTCAGGATCCCAACTTTCAGGCCATCATCAAGAAGCCGGACAACGTGCCCATCACGTTGATGATTCTTTTCACGGGCTTCCTCACCTGGCTGGCATTCCGGCAGGCGGCCGTCAATGACGAACGCATGGAGCGCGGACAGCCGCTGATCGAGGCCGGCGTCGAGGATAAAGTGTTGGTCTGGCCGGATCTGGTTTACACCGAGCTAATCTGCCTGACGCTCTGCACAGTCTTCCTGGTTGTCTGGGCGATCGTGCTGAAGGCGCCGCTGGAACCGCCGGCCAACCCGACGAACATTCCGAACCCGTCCAAGGCTCCGTGGTACTTCCTCGGCCTGCAGGAGCTGCTGGTCTATTTCGATCCGTGGATCGCGGGCGTGCTCCTGCCCGGGTTGATCATCGTTGGGTTGATCGCGCTGCCGTACATCGACAAGAATCCGCGCGGCAACGGCTACTACACGGTGAAGGAGCGCAAGTTCGTCATCAGCGTGTACATGTTTGGCTGGATGATCATGTGGATCGTGCTGATCGTGCTGGGCACCTTCCTTCGTGGCCCGAACTGGAACCTCTTCGGACTGTACGAAACGTGGGATCCGCACCGTCCGGCCGCGCTGCTCAACGTCAACGTGTCGGACGTCTTCTGGGTCGTGTTGCCCGACAAGCTGGGCTTCAACTGGTGGAAGCCGGGGTTGCCGACCGAGGCGGCGCTGGGCTTTATCCCCGCGTTTGCGATCCGCGAGGCGCCCGGCATTGTTCTGTGCGGCTTCTATTTCTTCATCCTGCCCGTGCTGCTGGCCAAGACTGTGTGGCGCAAGCTGTACGGCGACATCGGCCTTATCCGCTATGCCATTTTCTGGCTGCTGATGAGCTGGATGTTTATCGTGCCGATCAAGATGGTTCTGCGCTGGCTGTTCAACATGAAGTATTTTCTGGCGATCACGGAGTATTTCTTCAACATTTAGACGCGGGGCATTTTTTAGCCCGCGCTGGCTTCAGGGATTCGTCGTCATGCCGGTCACAACGGACACGCTGCACAATATACGCAAGCTCAACTGGGTCTTCGCAGCCACCAGCGTGGTCACCCTTGGGACCATGCTGTGGATGATGAAGAACGACTTCGAGCGCCCGTGGCGGACCATGCAGAATGAATTCATGGACGCGCGCAGTGCGATGGCGCGGTTCACGGCCATGCGTTACGAATCACCCGAAGAGAAGTCGAAGCAGGAGGCGCTTGAGGCCGCGGTGAAAACGGCGGAAGCGAAACTCAAGCAGCCCGAGCTGGCCGGCCGCGAGAAGGAACTGAATAACCGCCTCACCGAGGTGGAAGGCAAGCTGCAAGGCGCGGCGCTGACCTTCGGCAACCTGAACGCGGAAATCCAGGTGACGGCTTTCGAGGTGGAGGAGCATCGCACGCTGCACGGCGCGGACGATTCGCGCACCAAACATGCCCGCGAGAAGTACGAGCACGATCTGAAGACGCTGGCGGAGGCGCAAAAGCTGAAAGAAGCGCTTTCGGATGAGAAGGCCGAACTTAAGGCTCAACTGAAGGCGCTCTATCGCGAGCGCGACGACGCGAAGAAAGCGCTTGCGGCTTACGCGAAGGGCAAAGACGACGCCAAGCGCAATCGCGACATGTACGGCCGCGGCGTGACGCGCACGATCTTCAACCTGCCCGGCATCGACTTTCTGGCCCCCAAGGGCACGGCGGGCCGGCAGGAAGTAAAGCAGGTGTTCATGCAGAACATCCGCATCAATTACAACTTCCTTGAGTCATACGTTACCGATCGCTGCATCACCTGCCACGTCGGCATCGACAACCCCGAGATGACCCGCGAGAACTTCATCAAGCAGGCGGAGGGCGCTCTACGGACCGATGAAGTCGCGGGCGTGCTCAAGGGCCAGAACGAGCGGCTGCGCTCGGGGCTGGTGCAGGATCTGGACGACGCGGTGGCCGGATCGGATTACAGCAAGATCGCGGCTGATCAGATGGACGAGACGCAGAAAGAGCGGCTGCTCACGCTGCTGGTCACCACGACCAACGAGTTTCTGGCCTACCACAAGCGTCCGAAACTGCACGCCGTTCAAATGGATGCAATCCTCGCACTGGCGAAGACCTCGCCGCTTTCCCGCGCCGACATGTACAACGCCATTACGACGCGGGTCGAGCGCATCCTGGCCGCGGCCCGGCCGCGCTCGCATGACGACAAGCGCGTCCTGGCCGATTCGGAGATGTCGGTCGATCAGGAGAAGGCCTACAGCGATGCGCTGGCCTCGGCGCTCAATACCTACCTCGAGGAAAAGGGCCAGCCGCCGATCAAATTCGATCAGCCCCACCTTGCGCACCCGCGGCTCGATCTCTTTGTCGGACCCGATTCGCCGCATCCCGTGAAGGAAATGGGCTGCACGGTCTGCCATGAGGGCAGCGGACAGGAGACCGACTTCGTCTTCGCGGCACACACGCCCAAGACCCATGCCGAAGAAGAGGAGTGGAAGAAGAAGTACTACGTCACCGAGCTTGGCGTTCCGCAGACGACCTTCCACCTGGTGGAGGAATTCTGGGAGCGGCCCATGCTGCGACCCGAGCACACGTCGGCCAGTTGCGTGAAGTGCCACGATCAGGTGATGGACCTGGATAAATACAAGACGCTTCCGCTGGAGGAAGCGCACAACGTGGTTGAGGGTCGCAAGCTCTTCGCCCAGGTCGGCTGCATCAACTGTCACAACGTGGACGGTCTTTCGGATCTACGCCGCGTCGGCCCAGACTTGCAGCACGTCGGCGGCAAGCTCTCCACCGGCTTCATGGAGAAGTGGATCTGGTATCCCAACGACTTCCGACCGACGACGCGCATGCCGCACTTCTTCCAGCAGGAGAACACGCTGGCGCACAGCGCCAATGACGACGACCCGAATCCAGAGCTGCGCACGCAGGTCGAGGTGCAGGCCATCACACATTACCTCAACAAGTTCAGCAAGCCGTTTGACGCCCGTCCGTTGCCCGACGGACTGACCGGCGATGTGGCGCGGGGCGAGTCCCTGTTCACCTCGGTGGGCTGTCTGGCGTGCCACGCGAATCTCGATGCGAAGGATCCGACCGACGAGGCCGGGCGCACCTTTGGCGAGCGCTGGATCACGACCGATCTGGTGATGGCCCGAGGAATGGCGGAGGACGCCGCCAAGACGCAGTACGGCTCGATGAAGAAGAACGATCGCATTCGCTATGCGAAAGAGAACTTCACGCCCGAGCGGCGCGACGAGGCGTTCAAGCGGAAACTGGCCGAGGAAATCGCCGCTGATGCGGAGGGCGGTCGCGACCCCGATCCGAAGAAGACCTACCTGCCGCCATCATTCACCCGCTTTGCGCCGGAGTTGTCGTCGATGGGCACCAAGCTCATACCGACCGCCGGCGATGCCGATCAAACCGCGAATGCGACGAAGTGGCTGTACAACTGGTTAAAAGACCCGCGTCATTATGCTCCCGAAACCAAGATGCCGCGGCTCTTCGAGGACAACTATTACTGGAAGCATCCGCCGGGCGAGCGGCAGGTCAAGAGCGATCAGGACATTCTCGATCTGACCGCCTACCTGCTGTCGCAGCGGCACGACACGTTTGACACATCGCCGATTCCAGACTCTCCGAAGAACGTCGAGGAGATGAAGCGCCTCATCCGCATGCTGCTCGGCGGTCAGAACACGGTGGCGGTCTCCGAGAAAATCCTCAATGACGAAAAAGCCGACCCGTCGGATGGGGCGGGGCGCTTGTCGAAAGCGATCATCGCGCTGGCTGCCCGAAGCTTCGGCGAGGGCGACACCGGCAAGCAGCGCGTATCGGACATGCTGTCCCGCGAGAGCCTGGAAAGCCGCCAGAAGTTGTTCCTGGGCATGAAGATGATCGGGCATTATGGCTGCAACGCATGCCATAGCATCCCCGGCTTCGAGGATGCCACACGGCCCGGCACCGATCTCTCCACCTGGGGACAGAAGTTCATCACCCAGCTCGACTTCGCCTTTTACTCGCCGCCGTTCGAACACGAAGTTGAGGAAAAGCGCGACGTCTTCGGCTGGCTTTATCCCAAGTCGGACGAGGCGGCCCATCTGGTCCGCGACAGCGGAGGCGTGAACATCCCGCAGGAGATCCTGCACAACCACGCCGCCTTCGCCTATCACAAGCTGCGCAATCCGCGCATCTGGGATCGCGAAAAGATCAAGAAGCCATACGACAAGCTGAAGATGCCGAACTTCTACTTCACTGATGCCGAGGCCGAGAGCCTCGTTACCTTCCTCTTGTCGCGTAAGGACAAGAATGTTCGGCCGGCCGTGCAGGTTGATTATGCGGATACGCCGACCGGCAAGATCGCCCGGGGCCGGCACCTGGCCCATGAGTTGAACTGCGTTGCGTGTCATACCATCGAGGGCAATCACGCCAACATTCAGCAGTATTACGTCAACGATCCCTCCAAGCCCGACTCCGATCCGACGACGATTCGCTTCCAGCCGCCGCTGCTCTGGGGCGAAGGGTCCAAGGTCCAGCCGCAATGGCTGCACAAATTCCTGAAGCGCGTTGAGTATCTGCGACCATGGCTGAACGTGCGCATGCCGACTTTCTACGTGTCCACCGAGGATGCCGCCGGACTGGTCGAGTACTTCGTCGGCGTGGCCCAGGACGAGTCGCAGATGCTCGCCTCGCAGCGGGCCGAGCTGGTTCAGTACATCAAGGACGCCCACAAGGGGCTGCCGGCGACCGATGCCGACGGCAAGGCGACGACCGCGGGCGAGGACTGGTTCCTCAACGAGAAGTTTGCCGACAAGGCGGGCTTCCTAGCGAAGTACGCGATTGCCCACGACCAGATCAAGCCGACGCAGTTGAACCGCGGCGACGCGGCGACCCCGAAGGACGTGGTCGAAGCGATCGGCAGCTTATTCATGAAGATCGTCGATCGCTCGGGGTTCCTGGCCTCAGTTTACAACGTGCAATATCCCTACCCCGATCGCACCGCGCCCGCCATGTCGGACGAGCGCTTCAAGCTTGGCGAGGAGTTCTTCTTCGAGCGCAAGTGTCTCGCCTGTCACGTGGCACGACGACGGACATCAAGGCGCCAAACTTTGCGCTGACGCACGAGCGACTCCGCTACGACTGGGTGCGGGAATGGATGGTTGATCCGCAGGCGCTCATGCCAGGCACGAACATGCCGCAGGTGTTCCCGAACCATCAGAGCGGCCTGACGGGCTATTCACCTGAAGAGCGCGCCGGGCTGGAGAAGAAGTTCGGCGCGACCGGCGATGAGCAAATTTCGCTCTTAGTCGATTTCCTGTACGAACTGGGGCGGCGGCGCTATACGGCGGTGCAGCCCGGCGGGACGGGTACGCCCGATGCCGGCGCAACCGAACCCGCGGCGGATTTTGATTTTGAAGGCGGCGGCGCGACGACGAAGCCTGCCGGCGACGGCGAGAAGAAGGAAGAGCCGGCTGCTGATTTTGAGTTTTGAGACCGAGCCTTCCGGTGTGCCACTGCTTCAGGCGGGGGTTTGCTCGGGAGGGGCTGTCTGTTCGAATCACTGCCTGAAGAAGTGGCCCGCGGACCTAAGTGCCGTTCAATGCGGTGATTATGCCGCCTGTCGTAGGCGGTTGAATTGGGTCTACCGATAGAGAGCTATTTCCGGAAGCTGTAATCCGGAACGTCTAGTTGGACAGGAGTTGCATCATGAGTCGCAAGAGTCTGAGTGTGTTTGCTGCCGGACTGGCCGTGCTTGCCTTTTCGGTGAAGAGCGTGAATGCCGACGGCGCCAAGGGCACGGGTGTGGTCAAGGGCAAAGTGGTGTTCGATGGCGATCCGCCGAAGACGAAGGGGCTTCCGCCGATGAACGCTGACAAGGTGTGTGCCGACGCCAACAAGGAAAAGCCGCCGGCCGATCAGGCGACGATCGTCTACACCAAGCAGGGCAACGCCATTCCGTATGTGTTTGTCTACATGAAGGAAGGCGTCAAGGACAAGTACGATGCGCCCAAGGAGCCGGTGGTGATCGACCAGAAGGGCTGCATCTATCATCCGCATGTGTTCGGCATGATTGCAGGCCAGGCCATTGAAATCAAAAGCAGCGACAAGACGGCCCACAACATTCACTCGCTGCCCAAGAAGAACCCCGAGTTCAACCTGGCCCAGCCGCAGCCCGGCACCATCAAGCGCGAAGGCAAGGAAACCTTCACCAAGCCGGAAATGGCAGTCAAGTTCAAGTGCGACGTCCACGGCTGGATGAGCTCGTGGTGCCACGTTATGACCCACCCGTTCTTCGATGTCACCAAGGATCACATCGAGAACACCGACGAGGCCAAGCGCGGCACGTTCGAGATCAAGGATCTGCCGGCCGGCGACTACACCATCGAGGCCTGGCACGAGACTTTCGGCACCGTGCAGATGAAGGTGTCGGTCAAGGATGGCGAGACCCAGGAAGTCGAGATCAAGATGACCGGCAAGAAGGCCGAGGGTCCGGCGAATCCCGAGCGGGTGATCCTGGCCTCAGAGGTCAGCGGCGGCGAGAAGAAGGCCTGCTGCGCTTCGAAGGAGCCCTGCAGCAAGGATGCCAAGCCGGCGGTCAAGGTGGTCAAGGGCGAATAAGAGACCAATTCAGTGCGGGATAATCTCACATTCCGCGTTTGAATCCTCTTGACATCTCATGCACAATACCGGCCCGCACGCCGCGCCTCACAGCGCGGCGTGCGGAGACCGGTTTTTGTTATCTGATCCGCGGAACCGCGGAGTGGGCCGTACCATCACGGGAGCGTGAACACGAATGCAGCTGGCAGCCGAAACGATAACACACTACGGAAACTGGCTTCCGCCTCAGTTGGCCACGCATGGCGATAAGATCGATCTGCTTATCTTCGTGCTGCACGTCTTCATGGCGGTGCTCTTCTTCGGCTGGGGCATTTATTTCGTTTATTGTCTCTTCAAGTTCCGGGCCCGGGCCGGCCATGCCGCCACCTATGAGCCGGTCAAGGGCGGCGCTTCCAAGCTCGTCGAAGTCGCCGTCATTGTCTTCGAACTGGTCGTGCTCTTCGGCCTGTCGATGCCGGTCTGGCTGGACTACAAGAACAAGCGTCCGGCAGACTCTGAAAATCCTTTGACGGTTCACGTGCACTCCAAGCAGTTCGAATGGCAGTTCCACTATTGCGGGCCGGATGGAAAGTTCGGTCGCACCAATCCCAAGCTGATTTCAACGAGCAACTTCATCGGGCTCGATGAGGAAGACCCGAACTCCAAGGACGACCTGCAATTCGTCAACGAGTGTCACCTGCCGACCGGCCGGCCCATCATCATGGAGATCACGTCGAAGGACGTGATTCACTCATTTGCGATTCCGACCATGCGGGTCAAGCAGGACGCGGTCCCCGGCATGCGCATTCCAATCTGGTTCACGATCAACCAAGACGCGACGACCGCGAAGCTGAACGACCAGATGGTGCAGAAGTTCTCGTTGTCACGGATCTCGTGGTATCGCGTACGCCATCACATCTCCACGCAGGACTACAAGGACAAGTCGGGCGCCGTGATTCTGGCCAATGGCGCCGGCTTCGGCGCCGATGCGGCGGCCGGCAAGGAGATCATTCAAAAGCTTCGCGACGCAGGTCACAGCGAAGTGACTCTGCGTCCATCGAACCCGCTGGAGATCGTGTGTGCCCAGTTGTGCGGCAACAACCACTACACCATGAAGGCACAGTTGTTCACGCATACAGCGTCGGAGTTCGAGGCCTGGCTGACCGCGAAGATCGCGGAGAAGAGCAAGGGCTTTGAAGCCGATTTCTAACCATCATCGCGCAAAGCCTTTTGAGAGCGTAATAGAACCCGAAACGAATTCGTCCCACAGGATCATCCATGAGCGGCGCACACGCAGCACACAATCATGCCGGACACGACCACGGCCATTCGCATGGTCATGATCACGGCCACGGGCATGACCTTCCGTTCTGGCGAAAGTACATCTTCAGCGTCGATCACAAGGTCATCGGCGTGCAATACACCGTCACCTCGCTGATCTTTCTGCTGTTCGGTTTCGCTTTGATGTGGATCATGCGCTGGCAGTTGGCCTATCCCGGCCAGCCCATTCCGCTCATCGGCAAGATGCTTGGCCCGAACCTGGTGGACGCCACCGGCGTGCTCATCGGCAACGGCTACAACGCCTTCGGCGCGATGCACGGCACCATCATGGTGTTCCTTGGCATTGTGCCTCTGGCGGTCGGCGGCTTCGGCAACTACGTGCTTCCGCTGCAAGTCGGCGCGCCGGATATGGCCTTTCCGCGGCTCAACATGATGAGCTACTGGGTGTACCTGCCCGGCGGCTTGATCATGCTGGCCAGCTTCTTCGCGCGTGAAGGCGCCGCGCAATCCGGTTGGACTTCGTATCCACCGCTCTCGGTTATTAACGCCGGCGGCCAGACGTGGTGGCTGATCGGCATGGTGTTTCTCATCACGTCATCTCTGCTCGGCTCGATCAATTTCATCGTGACCACCGTGCAGCTTCGCGTGAAGGGTCTCTCGTTTTTCCGCATGCCCTTTTTCGTCTGGGCTCAGTTGGTCACCAGTTTTCTGCTGCTGCTGGCCTTCCCGCCGCTCGAAGCCGCCGCGGTCATGCAGCTCATGGACAAGCTGGCCGGCACGAGCTTCTTCATGCCGGGCGGACTGGTCGTAACGGACGTCGTGCAGAATCAATATTCCGGTGGCGGAAGCCCGCTGCTCTGGCAGCACCTGTTCTGGTTCTTGGCTCACCCCGAGGTGTACGTTCTGATTCTGCCGGGCATGGGCATCATCGCCGAGGTCATCGCCAACAACACCCGCAAGCCGTTGTGGGGTTACAAGGCCCTGGTGCACTCG
>CAYXEY010000100.1:0-11680 GCA_964464105.1 uncultured Planctomycetaceae bacterium | reverse complement strand
CTGAGACCGGACTCCTGGCCCATGTCCGGAAAATCGCGGAGAGCTGGCGCGCCCGAGAGGACAAACTTCGAACTTTTTACTGGATGAGCTGGTTGACTGGAATGCCCGTCTTGAACGCTGCTTCCAGGCTCCATTAGCCAAGAAAGCGGGCTTGCAGTTCAACCATGAGGGCGTATAATTAAATACCTGTTATTAACAGTTAGTGGATATCCGCCATGCCTACTAGCGTAGCTCTCGGTAATCACTTCGAGGAGTTCATCAAGGAACAGCTTGAGTCAGGGCGTTTCAACAACGTCAGCGAGGTCGTGCGCGCGGGGTTAAGGTTGCTTGAGGACGAGGAAAAGCTGCGTCAGATTCGTCACGCGGAGCTCAAGACTGCAATTCAAGAAGGGATCGACAGCGAAGACGCCGGCACGATTGAAGAAGTCATAGCCAGAAACCGTGCGCGGCGGCAGGCACGGGCGGCGCAGAACAAGTAATGCGCGTCCGGCTGTCGCGTCGGGCGGAGACGGATCTCATCGAGATAACGGACTTCATCGCTCTCGATAACCCCGAACGCGCCAGTGAGTTTGAAGACGAACTGCTTGAACACGCGCACAAGATTGCCCAGGCGCCGCTCGGCTACGTCGAACGGCCAGAGCTGAAGAAGGGAATTCGGTCCTGCGCTCACGGCGCCTACGTCATTTTCTTTACGGTCGATGATCAGGGTGTACGTATCGAACGTATCCTGCATGGTGCGCGCGATCTGGGACCGCTACTGAACCAGTAAACAGGTTGCAGAAGCGGGCCACGTGGCGCAAGGCGCGTGAACCCGCCAGCTCATTAGGCAAGTGGCTCAGCCTGCAGCCAGATTCGCTGAGCAACAGCGCGGGTGCTGCAACGCAGCCTAGAATCAGTCTCAGAACCAAAGCCGGATGGCTGAAACCCGTGCAAGTAGGGGCGGATCGCGAGAGCCCCAGAGCGTCCGCCCGGCAAGGGCCGGACCACGTGACTTATTGATCTTCAAGGAATTTCAACCATTGTAAATGCTTTCGTATGTAGAGCATCTTGGGGGCTGTCAGCCGATGGACTGCGGCGAGCTAATCGGAATCATCAGCGAGCGTCCGCGCAATTTCGCGTGGCTACTGGGCGCAGGCGCTTCGCGCTCGGCAGGACTTCCGACCGCGACAGACATCCTGTGGGACTTGAAACGGCGCTACTACTGCCGCGAGGAGAATCAGGAGATTTCGCAGCAGGACGTTCAGAACGATGCGGTGCGCGAGAAGATTCAGTCGTTCATGGCGTCCAAGGGGTTTCCCCCGGCCTGGGCGGAGAACGAATACTCGTCCTACTTCGAGAAGATATTCGGCGACGACCGCGAACGGCAGAGCGCCTATCTTCAAAAGATTCTCGCCGAAGACCGCGTATCGCTTTCCGTCGGGAACCGCGCGCTCGGGGCGCTTGTCGCCATGGGCGAGGCACGCGCCGTGTTCACGACCAATTTCGACACCGTGCTGGAGAAGGCGGTGGCGGAAGTGTCCGGACGTTCGCTGGCCGCGTTTCACATCGAAGGCTCCTATGCCGCGAACGATGCGCTGAGCAACGAGCAGTATCCTATTTACTGCAAGCTGCACGGCGACTTCCGCTATCAAAGCATTAAGAACCTCTCGGCCGATCTGAAAGCGCAGGATACGGAACTCGGCAAGTGCCTTGTGAACGCCTGCAACAGGTTCGGCCTGATCGTCACGGGATATAGCGGGCGCGACGCGAGCGTAATGGCCCTGCTGAACGCGATCTTGCAGACATCGAACCCGTTCCCCCACGGCCTCTACTGGACGGGCCTCAAACATTCCGGGATTCCGCCCGCCGTGGAGCAGCTCTTCGAGGCCGCCAGGAAGCGCGGCGTCAGGACGGAATACGTTGTCATCGAAACCTTCGATGCCTTTCTCCTGCGCCTATGGCGGAACATTCAGAACAAGCCGCAGGACATCGACGCGAAGGTTCGCAAATCCGTACTCACGGACGTAAGCATCCCCGTGCCGGGGCCAGGCAATTCCGGCGCGATCATCCGCATCAACGCGCTCCCCTTCGAGCCGCCCGGCAAATGCCTTGCGGTAAAACTCAAGCAGCCGCCGGATTGGGCGGCATTGCAGGCGGCGGAGCGCTCCAGCGGCGATGAACTGATCTTCGGGAAAGCGGATTCGGTCTGGATGTGGGGCGGGCGGAAGAAAGCGGAAGAATCCTTCGGCTCCGCCTTGGTGAGCATCGAGCCACTGGACATATCGGAATATGTCGCCAATCCGCGCGATCACCTGTACGCGAAGACCTTCGTTGAAAAGGCGCTGGGCCGGGCGCTCGCGCGCGGCAAGCCGCTTCTGGTCAGAACCAACCATCACCGGACGTTCCTGATTGCGGACAGGATGGCGGAGGATCAGACGGCCCTCGACCCGGTATCGCGCGTCACCGGCAATCTGCACGGAACCATCAGAGGCGTCTTCACGGAAAGGACTCCCGAGCGCCCGGCGGAACAGGTCTGCTTCGCGGAAGCGGTGCAGGTTTCGATAGAGGAAAAGAACGGGCGGATTTGGTTGGTGGTAGACCCGGATATCTGGATTTGGCCCAAGACCGCCCGCCCACTCGTCGCTGATTTTCTGGAGCGGCGTCGCAAAGACCGATTCAACGAGAAGGCCGATCATCTTCTATCCGCGTGGTGCCAGGTCGTACTCGGGACGGCGGATCGCAACAGCACGGTCGTCCTGTCGCCGTTCGCTTCCGGCGATGCGGATGAAAACCCGGTGTTCACAATCGGCACGCGCACCGCTTACGCAAGGACGCTGCAAGGATGACGCTGACGAGCGAGTTTCCCGGCTATACGAGCCTGCCCGAACCGGAGTTGATGTTCGGGAACAAGAAGAAGCACAAGCATCCGCTGATGGGGCTGATCGAGTACGGCCCGTACAGCGCGAAGCTCGGTGTTCCGACTGTGCTGCGCCTCGCGCTGATCGCGCCCAAGGCAAATGTGAAGGTACTGGAATCGCTGGCCCATGAGCTGACGAAGACGGCGACGTCGAAAGAGGCGAAGAACTACTACCCGGACTATCCCGGCTTCGAGGCTCTGTTCCGCATCCCGGTGAAGAAGCCAGACCCAGATCTAGTGCTGCATCTTCCTGAAAATCTCGGCGAGCACGCCGCACGCGGCGAGAAGATTCCGCTCGCCCGCGGTATTCTCCAGACCATCGGCCAGCTCCGGCCCCTGCGAACGCGGTTCGATGTCGCCTTGCTGTATCTGCCCGAAACCTGGGCCGCCTGCTTCGCGGGCGAGAATTTCGATTTCCACGACTACCTGAAAGCGTTCACGGCCCCGCTCGGCATCCCTCTGCAACTCATCCGCCAGCAGAGCATGGAGCGTTCGTGCCGCGCCAACGTCATGTGGGGGTTGAGCGTCGCGCTGCACGCGAAGGCGAACGGGATACCCTGGAAGCTAACGGGCCTCAACGAGAACGAGGCGTATATCGGCATCGGCTATGCGATCAAGTCGGATAACCAGGGCAACGAGTACAGCACGTGTTGCAGCCAGGTCTTCGACCCCGACGGTATGGGGTTTCAGTTCGTGGCCTACGATGCGAAGGAGTTCACGCAGGATCGCGCAAAGAACCCGTATCTCTCCTATTACGAAATGCAATCGGTTCTCTCGCGCAGCTTGGAGATATATCAAAGCGGCCATGTCGGTCGCTCACCCTCGAAGATCACCATTCACAAGAACACAGAATTCAAGGAAGAGGAGATTCTGGGCGCGCTCGACAGCTTCAACGGTTCAACCGAAATCGAACTGGTGCAGATCGTCAAGGAGACGGACTGGAAGGGCTTGCGCTACGGCACGGGCAACCCGCCCAAACCCTACAACTACCCGGTATCGCGGGGAACGTATATCCCGGTGGATTCAAACGAGGCACTGCTCTGGACGCAAGGCAGCGTGCAGGGCGTGCATACGGGAAACCGCAACTACAACGTCTACAAGGAAGGCTTCCTCAAGCCCACGCCCTCGCCGATCCTCGTCCGCCGTTTCAGCGGCGCGGGCGGCTGGCATGAAACCTGCGCCGGAATCCTTGCGCTGACGAAGATGGACTGGAACAACAACACGCTCTACAAGAAGCTGCCAGTCACGCTGGTCTACTCAAGCCGCTTCGCCAAGATCGTTCAGCAGAATCCGGACATGGTGGATAGCATCTACGATTTCCGAAGTTTTATGTAGCTCTCCGGTGCGTTCGGCAGGGCCTTCGTTGGCTATTCCGGTGCGACGCGAAAGACCCGCGGGCGCCCAAAGCATTCAGAACGGAATGTCATCGTCGAATTGGTCCTCGGGATTTGGCTCCGCTGGCAGTTCCTCTTCAGGTGCGGCTCCGACCTCCGGGACAATGACGCTGAACTTGCGTGTATCGCTCTTCGGCTTCCTGTGATCCTCCAGTTCCCTCACGTTGAGCTTCATGGGCATCTGCGTCGCAACGCCGCTGAAAATGCAAGTGCCCGTCGGGAGCGTCGGGATAGAATCCTGCATCACGCGGTCGATATACGAAACGGCGCTCGCAATCGTCTTGAGGTCGCCGTCGTTAATCAGCCTGTGTATGAAGTAGTTGTGCGCCTGTGAGGTGATCGTCGGGGAAATATCGTTCGGGCGCTGGCTGGCGATGGTCACGAACACGCCGAACTTCCGGCCTTCCTTGATGATCTCCTCGAACGTCTCCAGCCGGTAGTCCTTCCAGCTCTCGGCTTCGCGGAAGGACTCGTCGGAAAGAATGTTGTGTGCCTCATCAATGATGATGGTCAGGGACTTGTCATCCCCGAGCTTCTTGTGGTCATCGTACAGGCGCTTGGCAAGAAGCAGCGGCAGGGTCTTCTTCATGCCGATGTTCACGCGGGAAAGACTCACGACGACGACATTACTCTCCCAGAAATCGGCGTTGCCATCGAGGTCGAAGAGCTTGTCGATGTCGTTCTTCTTCGCCTTCAAGCGGTTGATGACTGGCGCGATATGATCGTTCTGCGAGCGGTTCGCCAGAACGTCGTAGATGAGCTGAATGTAGAGGAACGTGATAACGCGCGAGAGCAAGCTCTCTTCGAGATTGTAGCACTCGACATGCCGATACAGGATCGTGTCCGGTATCCGGTTCGGACTCGACGCCAGATAGGTATTCGGCTTGAGCATGAACTCCGAATGCGTGTTGTTCCACTCGATGTCGCCGTTGATATTCACATCCTCGCCGTCGTCGTTCTGAGCTGGAAGAATCTCCTCAAAGTAGTCGAGCAGCAGCGTCGCGCGGACCTTATCGCTCATCTGAAGAACGTTCGTGGCGCATTGGCGCAGGATGTTCCTGATATGCGTTTCCGCCTCGTCGGCGGTGGCGTTCTCGAAGATGCGGTTGTAGAACCCGATAGCCCGCCTCAGAAACGGCTTCTGCGTCTTCTCCGTCGCATCCGCCAGGATCGGAAGCACATCAAGGTCAAGGAGCGCCTCTTCGTCCAGCGGAAGCCTGTCACCCGCATCGCGGGTTGAAAGGCTGTAGACCTTCTTGCCCGGCCAGATGCAGTCGGTCCGCGTGTATTCGCCGTTGAAGTCGAAGATCACGAACCGGGTGTTCTCGCGGAACGCTTGTTCGTTCCGGTCCGCCAGAACCCCGATCAGCTCCTGGTACAGGGATGCCAGCGTGTTCGATTTGCCACTGCCGGTATTGCCAAAGATGGCGATATGGCTGTTGAACAAACCGTCTATCGGAAACTCGACTGGGATCTCATCGCCGTAGATGCTGGCAACGGACACTGTGGGGGAGGAATCAACGGACAGGTTGTGGACGCGCGCGATTTTGTCGCGCGTGACGATGTACGCCTCGTTTCCGAGCAGAGGCAGTTCCTTCGTTCCTCCCGTGAAACGGCCCTTTTCGTCGACATACCCCGCCAGGGCAACGGTGAGGATGCGCCGAGTCCGGTTGACAAGTTCGAGTTTGCTGCCGCCTGCGGGCACGCGATCTTCCTCGATTTTCTCACCCTCGACGCGGCCGATGAGACTGAGAAAGCCTTTGCGGATTTCGACGAAACTGTTGACGGAGATGTTCTTGAGAATATCGCCGTCGAGAAAGAGGTCTGTCAGATTCTTGTTCTTATCGACGAGGATATAGACCTTGCGGCCCTCGACGGCGCAAACCTCGCCGACGCGCAGAACGGCATCCTGAATGAGACGGTCGGCGCTCATTTTCCGGCCCAAGGCTCCGGCAGACAACTCCGCAAGAGGTCGTTGAACACGGGAAAGTCGATCTGCGCGTTCTCATCGGGGGCGATGACATCGACATTGTTGTAGCCGTCGAAGCGGGTTTCAAATGCCTGCCTGTCGGCGTCGTTGAAAGCGAACGCGATCAGCTTGAGCGTCGGGTTCTTCAGTGCCCGCTTCGTGATCTTGAGGATGTGGTCATCGCCGAATGAGAATCCGAAAGCGATGAGAAGAGCGTTCTCGCGGTCCAGCTCGTTCGCATAAATCCTGAGCAGTTCGTAATAAGTGCTGTCCATCAGAGTCGTGCGGAACTTCGTCGTCTGCGGCAGTACGACAGCATAGGACTCTACGAACGTCTTCACCTGCTCCGGCGTTCGTTCCTCCGGCAGCAGGGTCTTGGGTTGCACGGCGAAGAGGATGTTCTCGCCGTCCTTCTTCCAGGAGAGCGAGCCGTGCAGCTTGACGAGGTTGATGCAGGGAATATCGACCTTGTAGCTGTAGAGGTTGCCCGTGTTCGATGTGGTCGTGAAGAAGCTACGGGAAGCGTATTCCATGCGACCGTCGAGGCTCGGCACCCGAACGAAGCCGTCATTGAGCCGCAATGCCGGGTAGCTGAGGGAAGCCTTCTCGACAAAAAGATCGTAGTTGGTCGAAAAGACCGTTGCCTGCTTGGGCAGCAGATTGGTCCTGCGCTCGGTAAGGATGGTCTCGATGATGCCGATGCAGTCGGCGTAGTTCTTGACGGTCTGCGTATTCTCCGCATTGGCGGCCCCGGCGATCAGGTCGTTGGTCGGCCGCTGAACGCCCGCAAGGAAGGCGTACAGACGCGCCCGCGCTTCCTGCTCCTGGCCCGTATCAAACAGGTTGGCGATCTCCTGCTCGACCGATCCGGCAACGGGAACAGCCGGGAACGACGCGCCTGCGCCGATCAGGTAGTTGATATGCGCGGATTGCAGGCAGCGCGTCAGCGCCTGCTTGATGCCGCCATTCTCAGTCGTCAAGGTAAAGACGCGGGCCATCATGTCACTCCAAAGTGAGAGCGGGCGGCCCTGTTCGCTGTTGTTACGCGGATAGCAGACTTCATCGTATCGGGTTCGGTCACAGCTCCCCCTTGAACGCCTTGTCGAGAATGGCCGGGAGCATGGCGCCCAGCTCGGCGGCAGTTTCGGCTTGGATGGCGATGATTGACGAAGAGCGAGAAACGCATTCCCTAATGGCCGCCTGTGCCTCACGGCTGGGGCAAGGCATTTTGAGATTCAGAAAATCCTTGGGATTGATCCGACGCCTCCGAACATTAGTGCCACCGCTCTGGCCGGATAATGTCGGCCAAACCTCTGGCGACCGGAAATGGGTATCCATTACCTCGGGAAGCATGATCTGCTCGTCGATCTCGAAGACAGGGAACTCGGTCGAGACAACGAGGCCATCACAGTTTGGCGGAACGACACCGAGCGCGCCCTCCCAAGCCATGAGCTTCGGGTAAGTGAAATTGCCGACTCGTAGTCGGGTCAGTTTTGGATAAGCAAACTCACTTCCGAGCTTGCGCTGGCCTCGAAAGACACCTCTACCGAAGGAGTAAACGCCTGCGAAGTGGTACTCCGTCAGCGGATCAACAGTGACGTCCGGGGGGCGAAGAGTGGCGAAGTCGCCGATTCTGATAGTGCTCTTCGACTTGCTATGACTCAGCAAAGCGCGAGGGAGCGTCACGACCTCTTCTTCGGCTGCCCGCCTCAGCGTCCCCGCTTCTTCGAGTTTCGCGGCCAGTTCGTCGATGCGCGCAACGATGCGGCGCTACTCGTCGAGCGGCGGGAGAGGGATTTTGTACCCGAGCACGTCCGCCGGACGTATGGCCGCATAGTTCGTTGATCCCTGCGCTTCGACCTGTTGACGGAATGTCGGTGTCTTGATGAACCACCCGAGGAACCTGTTGTCGATGCGGTCAGGATTGTGACCAAAGAGGAAATAGTGGCTGCTGACGACGGAGCCATCCAAGTCGGCAGGGACGATACCGAATCCGCCGACCTTGGCATCAATTTCGGCGACCAGAAACTCGCCTGCGCGGGCGACTTGCTGCTTCTTCGTCTTGATTAGCGCACCGGGCACGGCATCGCGCAGAACGACACCTTGCGCATGAAGCTGCACCCGAGGACGGCGGTAGGTTTCAAGATCACTAATGACGATGAACTCTTTGCGATGGTTAACAACCTCGCCTAGTGCAACGCTGGGCCATGCGACAGCACTCATGCGCTGGCCCCCAGTGCGGCTTTTATTTCGCGCATCAGCTCGGCGATCCGCAGTTCCTTCTTGAGAATGTCGTCGACAAGCTGCTCCGGCGGCAGGTGCTCAAAGTCAATCTTCCCGCGCGGGTTCTTGCGATCGAGATTACAGTTCGCCTCCAGCAGCTCCTTGGCCGAAACCTTCCATGCCTGGTCATTCTCTTTACGCTTGCTCCACCACGCGATGCAGTCTTTGAATTCCTCGAACTGCAGGGGCTGAGTCTTGGTGTAATTCTTCCGGCCATCTGGCAAGGGTTGCTCGTAATACCAGACTTCTTTCGTCGGCCCGGAGCGGTCGAAGAACAGGATATTCGTCGGAATGCTCGTATACGGCGCGAACACGCCGTTCGGCAGCCGCACGACGGTATGAAGGTTGAAGTCCTTGAGCAGCTCTTCCTTGATGCGGGCGCAAACGCCATCGCCAAATAGCGTGCCGTTCGGCACGACGACGGCGGCGCGGGCCGGGCGGCCTACGCCGGTCGGCTGGCGCTTGAGTTTGCGCATGATGAGTTGCAGGAACAGCAGCGCGGTTTCCGCCGTCTGGCGATCCTCAGGGAAGTTGCCCTGGATTCCTTTCTCCTCCTCGCCGCCGAAGGGCGGGTTGGTGAGAATCACGTCCACCCGTTCCTTCTCGCCGATTTCCGAGAGCTTGAAACGCAGTGCGTTGCCGGGGTCGATCTGCGGCGCGTCGAGTCCGTGCAGCAGCAGGTTCATCTGGCAGAGAAGATAGGGAAGCGATTTCGGCTCGCAGCCCGTGATGGTCCTGGTCTGTAGTTTTCTGCGGTCGGCGACGGTCTTGACTTGCTTCTCAAGGTGGCTGAACGCCTCCACCAGAAAGCCGCCGGTGCCGCTGGCGGGATCGAGGACGGTTTCGCCAAGGCGCGGGTCGGTTACTTCCACCATGAAGCGCACGACGGCGCGCGGCGTGTAGAACTCGCCGGAGTCGCCTGCCGCGTCGCGCATTTCGCGGAGCATGGATTCGTAGAGCGCGCCCAGCGTGTGCAGTTCGTCGGACGACGTAAAGTGAATCCCGCCGACCTTGTTCACAATGTCGCGCAGCAGATAACCGCTCTTCATGCGGTTATCGACGCCCTTGAACACGGTGGCGATCACGTCGCGGCGGTTGTCGCCGTTGGAGCTTGAAAGCCCGCGCAAGTACGCGAACAGGCCCGGCCCCTTCTTGCCGTCGGACCTCACGGCTTCATCGTTGTTGATGAAGGCGAGAAGCTCGTCGCCGGTGATGCCTTGAGGGTCGGCGGCCCAGTCGCGCCAGCGATAGGGTTTGTCGATGGCGGGCTTGAACTTTTCGCCCGCGAGCTTGGCCTCTTCCTCGCGCTGCTGCTCAAGGTCGTCGAGGAACTTGAGGAACATGATCCAGGTGAGGAGCGGCAGACGGTCGAGGTCGCCGTTCAATCCCTTATCCTTGCGCATGATGTCACGGGCGCTCTTGAGCAGGCTCCCGAGCATCTGCGAGGTCGTCATCGGGGCGGCGGCTTTGCCGCTCTTCTTAGCTCTGGCCATAGAGGAGTCCTTGCAGGTCGTTTACGGCTTGCCGGAGTTGTTCCGCGCCACCGAAGAGCTTGATGATTTCGGCGGGCTGGCCGTGGGTTGAAATCGGCGGAACCTTGAGCACGTCCGGTAAGACGAACTGCGCGTCTCCGTGCTCCGCATACTTTTCCAGCAGCTCGTCGAGTATCTGACGGGCTTCGGGGGAGAACTTCTCGAAGTAATCCTTGCGCTCGGACTTGAGCCGCTGCGCCCGCTCCCGGCGGGTACGCAGCGGCGCGTTGAAGGCGAGATGACAGAGAAGGTCGAAGGGATCGGCCTCAAGCTGCCCGGTCTGTTCGGCCAGAAGCGCGAAGTCGATACCGCGTTCGGCCAGGGCCGCGATGATTTCGGCGCGCTGCGTGGCGTTCGACCAGCGCGAGCGCAGGTCAGCGGAAGTGGGCGCAAGGGAGCGGACGCTCTCTGCCGCGTAATCGGTGTAGCGGACGACGCGAAGCTGGCGTCCGTTGGGGTCAAGCTCATGCACAAGATGGGCGACGATCTCGACTTGGCCGCCGTCGAAGTAGAACTTGCGCGGCGCCTCATCGCCCGGCGGCTCGATGATGCCAGCCAGTTCATAGATTCCGGACTCTTCCGCAACCTTAAAGACTGTGTCTGTTGCCGCCGTGGTATTGCCCTCATCATCCACTTGATCCTCGGTAACAAGGACCGGGTCACCGTCGAATTCCGGGTCAGCGAACATGCGGGTTGCCGATCCGGTGTAGTCAAGGATGTTGAACCAGAGCTTGCCGTAGTCGTCGCGCAGGCGCGTGCCGCGCCCGATGATCTGCTTGAACTCGCTCATGGAGCCGACGATGCGGGCAAGGACGACGTTCTTGCAGGTGGGCGCATCGACGCCGGTCGTGAGGAGCTGCGAGGAGGTCAGGATGACGGGCGTCTTCTTCTCAAGGTCCTGGAAGTTCGAGAGGTACCCGCGTCCGATGGCTCCCTCGTCCGCCGTGACGCGGCAAACATAGTCAGGGTGCTGCGCCACAAGGTCGGTGTTGAGGTTGACCAGGGCCTCGCGCATTTCGGAGGCGTGCTCCTGGTCCACGCAAAACACGATGGTCTTGGCGAAGCGGTCATTGGCCTTGAGGAAGTCCGTCAGATGGCGGGCTATCGCCTGCGTGCGGGCGCGCAGGGCGATCACCCGCTCGAAGTCCTTGGTCTGGTATTCGTCGTCCGGGATCGCCCGCCCGTAGCGGTCGCGTTCGTCAGTTGAGGGCCTCCAGCCCGCCGCATCCCATTGCGTCACCACGCGATGCACGCGGTAGGGAGCGAGGAAGCCGTCGTCGATGCCTTGCCGGAGGCTGTATTCGTAGAGGGGGTTGCCGAAGTAGAGATACGTGTCGCGGCTCTCTTCGCGCAGCGGCGTCGCCGTCATGCCGAGCTGATACGCGGGCTTGAAATGTTCCAGTATGACGCGCCACGAGCTGTCGTCGCGAGCGCTTCCCCGGTGACATTCATCCACGATCACGAGGTCGAAGAAGTCCGGCGGATAGTCGCGGAACAATCCGGCGCGGCGCTCGTCTTCGGCGCGCGCCGGGTAGATGGCGAAATACATTTAGCGGCTCTTGATGATTTCGCCGGATTCGATCTTGTGCCGGGCGTCGCCAAACGG